>JAZNAJ010000001.1:0-6890 GCA_045586445.1 Clostridia bacterium
GAACTTAAATACTTGATTTCATTGGTTCTTGTGTGCGTTGGTATAGTTGTGGTTAATAGTTCAAAAAGGTAAAGAAACAAAAAAGTTCGGGACAAGCCGAAGAACTGCACAATTTGGTGCGGTTCTTCGGCTGATTTTATATTTTTTATAGAAATAAAATACAAAAACCCGCAATCCATAACAGATTGCGGGTTGTGGAGGAGAGGATGGGATTCGAACCCACGGAACGCTATAAACGTTCACAGCATTTCCAATGCTGCGCCATAAACCATCTCGACCACCTCTCCAAGACCAAAAGTAAGTATACTACAAATGCAATAAAAAATCAAGTGATTTGGCAAAAATATTTTAAAAGTTGTATTTTTTAAATTTTTGATAAAATACATATATCTATTTGCAAATGGCAGAAAATGTGTTATACTATATATAAAGTTATGTATAGTATGACAAGTATTTATTAAATAGGAGTGAAAAGATATGCCGGATAAAGAAAAAGTATTTACTGTAGCATTGAGCAAAATAATTGACGAATTTAAATTGGAGGAGGTTTATACACCTCAAAGAGATGCAATTATTGAAACTGTAGATGTAAACAGACCGGGGCTGCCGATTGCTGGCTTTTTTGATTATTTTGACCCCAAGCGACTACAAATATTCGGTATGGTCGAAAAAACATATCTTGGTCAATTTTCTTCAGAAGAAAAACGCAGCAGGCTTGATGCTTTTTTTGGTAAGGGGATTCCCGCACTTATTATTACCCGAGGTATGGAAATTTTACCTGAAATGCTTGAGATTGCTGAAAAACACAAGATAAATATTTTAAGAACACAAATGTCAACCTCCGGGTTTATGAGTGCTTTGATTGCGTTTTTAAATGTAGAACTAGCACCGCGTATAACAAGGCATGGTGTTTTGGTTGAGGTATATGGTGAAGGTGTTTTAATTTTGGGTGAGAGTGGTGTCGGCAAGAGTGAAACTGCAGTTGAACTTATGAAAAGAGGACACCGACTTGTGGCAGACGATGCTGTTGAAATTAAGAGGGTTTCGTCAAAAGCACTTGTGGGCAGTGCGCCTGAGGTGATACGGCACTTTATCGAAATGCGCGGAATAGGAATTGTTGATGTAAAGAAGATATTTGGTATGGGTGCGGTTAAGGACACAGAGAAGATTGATTTGATAATCCATATTGAACCATGGCAAAAGGACAAACAATATGACAGACTTGGACTTACGGATAATTACACAAATATTTTGGGCATAGACATTCCATCTCTCACAATCCCTGTTAAACCGGGCAGAAATCTGGCGGTAATTTTTGAAATTGCGGCAATGAACAACCGACAAAGAAAGATGGGCTACAATGCGGCAGAAGAACTAAATAACAGATTGGTAAGCCAGATGACCGAAAATCTTCAATAGGGAAAGGCTATTGTTACCTTAAAGGAGATTGACTTTCCCGAAGAGCTTATTATGAATTTGAATGCTGCAACATTCATAAAATATATTGAGAGAAAGAAAAACAAAAAATTTGATTTTGGAGAATAATCCTATGCGTGAAGTATTTACAAAAATTGTAGGCGACGGAAATGTGCTTGTTAACGAGCCTATGTCAAAGCACACCAGCTTTAAAATCGGCGGTGCGGCTGACTATTTTTTGACCCCTGAGAGCGAGGAAGCACTAAAGACCGCAATAAAGGTGGCAAAAGATAACAATTTGCCGGTCTTTATTATGGGCAATGGCTCAAATCTTTTGGTGGGAGATGGCGGTATAAGAGGCGTGGTAATTTCCCTCTGTAAAAAGCTGAAAAACATTGAAATCAACGAAGAGTATCTTTATGCTCAATGCGGGGCGCTTTTGTCAAGAGTTTCGGCAGAGGCACTCAAGGCAGAACTTGAGGGGTTTGAGTTTGCATCAGGCATACCCGGAACCGTAGGCGGTGGTGTATATATGAACGCCGGTGCTTATGGCCCCGAAATAAAGGATATAGTGGAAAAAGTCAGGTTTATGGATAGTTCGGGAAACATAGCAGAAATAAAAGCAGAAGATTGTGGATTTGGCTATCGCAAAAGTATTTTTGCCGAGAAAGGATATCTTGTTCTTGGATGTACTTTTAGGTTAAAGAAGGGTAATGCTGAACAAATCCGCGAAAAAATAAATGATTACACAAATCGCAGAGTTACGAAACAACCCATAGATAAACCCAGTGCCGGAAGCGTTTTTAAAAGACCGGAGGGGTATTTCGCAGGCGGACTTATTGAAGAGGCAGGCCTTAAGGGATACAGCATCGGCGGTGCAAAAGTGTCAGAAAAGCACGCAGGGTTTATAATAAATACCGGCAATGCGACTGCAAGGGATGTATTGGACTTAATAGAACACATTCAAACTGTTGTGTATGAGAAAAATGGAGTTAAACTTGAAACAGAAATAAAATTCGTAGGTGAGTTTTAAAGAACTTGAATTTTTGTGAGGGGAGGGAAGAAACGATGTCATTTTCACTTGCAACCAAGGAATCTGTTTGCAAGGTTGCAATCGGCAAGCCTTGTTGTATTGATGCTGAAATTATGGGCTTTTTACTGTTTGCCGGCAGATTTTTTGATGGCGAAATCCGTATAAGCTCGGAAAGTAATGAAGTGCTTAAACGCATTGCGGTTCTTGTGAAGAGAAGTTGTCATTCACCGGCTTTGGTAGAAAAATCAAAAAACGGGTACTTTTGTGTTCTTCCCCACAAAAAACTGATAGATATGATTTTGCAGTATGAAACATCTGACAAGACGCTCGAGGAACTTTTTGCAACTAATGATTGTTGCAAAAGTTCGTTCCTTAGAGGTGCATTTTTGGGTGGGGGAATATTAATCGACCCGGAAAAAAACTATAACCTGGAGTTTGTTACACCAAGTATGAGTGTAAGACGGGATTTTGCAGAGCTTTTGAACGGTATGGGTCTTGATTTTAAGATGACCGAGCGGAAGACAAATTTTGTCCTGTATTCCAAACAAAGCGATACGATATGCGACCTTTTGACCATGATAGGTGCCCATTCTGCACAAATGAAGATAATAAATGTAAAGATTGAAAAGGAAATGCGAAACGAGTGGAATCGGGTTGCAAACAGTGAAAATGCCAACTTTGATAAGGTTATCACGGCGTCGGTGAGGCAAATTCAGGCAATTGAAAAAATTGAAAGCCGTATAGGCATTGACAGTTTGCCTGCAGAACTTCAGGAGGTAGCGTTGTTGCGAAAGGCAAACAAGGACCTCAGTCTTGAAGAACTTGGCAAAAAGATGACCCCGCCACTTACTAAGTCCGGAGTGAATCACAGACTCAGGCGGATTTTGGATATTGCTGAAAACAAACTTTAACTACCGATAAGCAAGAAGAAAGGAACGAGAGAATTATGGCTTTTGCACATTTACATACACATACGGCATACAGCCTCCTTGACGGTGAAGGAACAATTAAAAAAATCCTTGACCGGGCAAAGGAACTGGGGCAGACCGCAATGGCGATTACTGACCATGGTTGTATGTTTGGAGTAATAGATTTTTACGAGTACGCCAAAAGTATAGGCATAAAGCCGGTTCTTGGTTGCGAGGTATATGTTGCAGCAAGAGGCAGAATGGATAAGACTTACGAGCTGGACTCGTCAAGCTCGCATCTTATCCTGCTTGCAAAGAACAATACGGGTTATAAGAACTTGATGAATATTGTATCAATAGGGTATGTGGAAGGCTTTTACTACAGACCTCGTATTGATATGGAAACCTTGCGTGAAAACAGCGAGGGCATAATTGCCCTGAGTGCTTGTATGATGGGTGTATTGTCAAAGAAAATTCTGAGCGGAAATTACGAGGATGCAAAAAGGTCAGCTCTTGAATTTATTGATATTTTTGGCAAGGAAAACTATTTTATTGAAATTCAGGACCACGGGATTTACGAACAGAAAATGCTTAACCGGGAACTCGTCAAGCTTGCCAGAGAACTTGATTTGGGGATAGTTGCAACAAATGATATTCATTATGTAAAACAAGAGGATGCGGAGTTTCAGGATATACTGATGTGTATCCAGATGGGCAAGACAATTTATGATGAAGACAGAATGAAGATGTCCACAAAGGAAATGTTTGTTAAGTCCGAGGCAGAAATGTCAGAACTTTTCTCCTACATTCCCGAAGCCTTGGAAAACACCCAAAAAGTTGCTGAAATGTGCAATGTTGATATTGAGTTTGGCAAATTGCATTTGCCAAAGTTCGATTTGCCTGAGGGCTATACATCATATCAGTATCTTACAGAGCTTTGTCAGGCAGGCCTGGAAAAACGCTATCCAAATCCAACCGATGAGCTTCGTGACAGGCTTAATTATGAACTGACGACTATTGAAAAAATGGGGTATGTGGATTATTTTCTTATTGTATGGGACTTTATTCGGTTTGCCAAAGATAACAAAATTATGGTTGGTCCCGGTCGTGGCAGTGCCGCAGGAAGCATAGTTTCTTATTGCCTTGAAATAACTAACATTGACCCCATTAAGTACGAACTTATTTTTGAGAGATTTTTAAACCCCGAACGCGTTACAATGCCTGATATTGATATTGATTTTTGCTACGAGCGTCGGGGCGAGGTTATTGAATATGTAAATCAAAAATACGGGGCGGACAAGGTTGCACAGATTGTAACCTTTGGTACAATGGCGGCAAAATTGGCAATCCGTGATACAGGGCGGGCACTTGATATGCCTTATGGGTTTGTTGACGGAGTGGCAAAGCAGATTCCCAATGAACTTAACATAACCATACAAAAGGCTTTGGAAAGCAACAATCAACTAAAAGCGATGTATGATTCTGACCCACAGGTCAAACGCCTTATCGATGCGTCATCCGAGCTTGAGGGCTTGCCAAGGCATACCTCTACTCATGCAGCGGGGGTTGTTATTACCCGAGAGCCGGTGCAAAAATATGTTCCGCTTTCTCGCAATGATGATGTTATCACAACTCAATTCACAATGACGACTATTGAGCGGTTGGGACTTCTTAAAATGGACTTTCTGGGCCTTAGAACTTTGACAGTTATAAGAGATGCGGTTGACAACATCAAAAGAACTCAGGGAATAGATGTTGATATGGATAGTCTTGATATGTGCGATAAGGCTACCTATGATATGATTTCCAAGGGGGATACTGATGGGGTATTCCAGCTTGAAAGTGCGGGGATGAAGGAATTTATGAAGGAATTAAAGCCTTCATCTATTGAAGATATAATTGCGGGGATATCCCTTTACAGACCGGGCCCCATGGATTCAATCCCTCAGTATATTGCAAATAAAAACAGTGGAAATATCAAATATAAGCATCCATTACTTGAGAATATACTTAATGTAACATATGGCTGTATCGTTTATCAGGAACAGGTTATGCAGATTGTTCGTGAACTTGGCGGGTACTCATTAGGCAGAGCGGACTTGGTGCGTCGTGCCATGTCCAAAAAGAAGACCGATGTGATGGAGCAGGAACGCAAAAACTTTGTATATGGCGTAAAAGACCAGGATGGAAACACATTGGTAGAAGGCGCAATGGCAAGAGGCATTGACGAAAAGATTGCCATATCCATATTTGATGAAATGATGGATTTTGCAAAGTATGCCTTTAACAAATCGCACGCGGCTGCGTATGCTTTTGTTTCATATCAAACTGCGTGGCTCAAATGCCATTATCCAACCGAATTTTATGCGGCAACACTCACAAGTGTTTTGGGGCAATCCACCAAGGTAACAAAATACATAAATGCCGCAAAAAAACAAGGGATTAACTTGTTGCCGCCGGATATTAACAAAAGCTATTCCAGTTTTGTGCCTGATGGCAATAATATACGCTTTGGACTTGCGGCTATTAAAAATGTGGGTTCTACATTTATAGATGATATGGCAGCAGAACGCACGCAAAATGGCGATTTTGCGTCATTTACAGATTTCTGCAACCGAATGGCCGACAAAAAGATTAATAAAAGATTGGTTGAATCTATGATAAAAAGTGGCGTGTTCGACAGTCTTAACTTGACCCGCTCCACTCTTTTAAGTGTTTACGAGCGCACAATTGATTCAGCGGTAAGGGAACAAAAGAATATGGTTTCGGGGCAGCTTGACTTCTTTAGTATGTTTGATGATGATGACTCTCTAAACGGCGATAGTTTTAAAAAGATACCGGAGCTTGAAAAACGCGAACTTCTTAATATGGAAAAGGAGTATCTGGGAATTTATGTTTCGGGGCATCCCCTTGATGGAATGGAGCAAACTATCTCAAGGGTTTCAAGTGCCAATGTTTTGGAAATACTTGAAAACGAGAACGAGGATTTTGTTTCGGACACCAAGGTTAGTGTGGGCGGCATGATATCCAAGCGCAAGGACCAGCTTACCAAGCGAGGCGAGCTTATGACCTATTTAACCTTTGAGGATATGACAGGTGAGATTGAGGTTTTGGTTTTTCCAAGTCAGGTCAAAAGGTTTGAACAATATTTAAAGGAAGAAAACATCTGCTTAATAACAGGAAACCTGGATGTTCAGGAAGAAAGACCGGCAAAAATCAGGCTTGAGAATATATCCATGTTAAATCAAAAAGCCCCAAGTTTTGGAAAACTTTACCTAAAATTTGATTCAACGGATGAAGAAACCTTTAAAAAAGTTAAGCAAGTGTTAGGTAACAAGCGAGGGACAATTCCGGTTATTATTTATCATCCGGATACGCAAAAAACCGTACAGGCACCAAAGAGTATGTGGGTATTTGATGATTCCTGCACAAAGGAGCTTGCTGAAATTTTGGGTACGGAGAATGTAAAAACTGTTTAAAATATGACACGATGACAAGCTTTGACGAGTATATTATATGTGCGAAGCTTGTCG
>JAZNAJ010000002.1:0-1539 GCA_045586445.1 Clostridia bacterium
TTGGTGTGGCGAACCAGACCGCCCATGCCCTGTGCAAACTCGGGATGATACTTGCCGCTACTGGATGCACCGTCCGTCCAGAAGTAATCGGGGACAGCTTCTTCCATGTAGGATTTGACAGCCATACGCAAATCCTCATTCACAATGAGGTCAATTTCTCGTTCAAACAGTTTGATGTTCTTCATAGTATAAATTCCTTTCTACTGGAGCTCCTGCTCCTTAATTACAAGCTAATTATAGCGCATGAAAGAGCATTTGTCAACACTTTTAGGAAAAATAAATAAAAAAGTTTTTTGTCGAATTTGCTTGACAAAATTGCGTGGGATGTGTTATAATTAAAATTCCGGTCGCGTGGGCCATGCGCGACCGGCTGAAAAAGTCAATTGTGCAAAATGCCGAAAATGGAAAAGCCCCCACCCCCGAAGGGGTGAGGGCGGTTACTTACTCCGCAAGGGAGAAGTAGGACTTCCGCTTGTCCTCAGTCTTATTGACCAGACCTGCATCCTTCAGCTGACGAACCAGAGCGGAAACCTTCTGGTTAGACAGGTCAGCACACTTGGGAATCTCCTTCTGGATTTCGGTCACGGTGTAGAACCGACCAGAGGTCATGCCATTCAGAATGGCGGTCTTGATGCCCTCGTTGGCGGTCTGCTGAGCAGTGGGCTTGCGGTCGGAAGCATTCTTCTTAGCCAGAAGCTCCAGCTCATGCTCCACGAAAGCCTGCTCGTCTGCGGTCAGGGGGTACTTCTCCAGAATGGCGGTGAAGTAATCGCGCTTGGTCATCTTCTTCATAGTATCAACCCTTTCTGGTTTGGAGGGTTTTCCTTCCCTTTGTGATTATAGTATAGCATACTTGGAGTGACTTGTCAAGGGGTTTCGCAAACTTTTTTTCTCGACTTACTGCGCCCATTAGACGTTTCACTTCATCATGCCTACCACTATTGCCGTTGGCGAATGGCGTTTGCCGTTTAACGGCTACTAATTCCCATTGGCTCAGATAGTCCGCCCGATAGTTACTGCGTGTAGTCGTCTTACTGCGGAATAAGTGGTTTACTTCCTCTACTAACCGAAGTGTGCACCCTTCAGCTTTCTTGGGCTACTGCCCCTTGACTGTCTTTATTGTATCACAAGTCGAGCGACTTGTCAATACCTTTTTTTAATTTTTTTACAGGGCGACGGATGCGCACTTACCATTACCTGCGGGAGCCTTAGTGCGTTGGATGTTGGTTGCTCTCTAACGCCGGCCCGCCCTGTATCTTTATTGTATCATACTCTAAGGGGTTTGTCAAGAGGTTTTTTAGAATTTTTTCATCGGCTAGCACGACTACAACTGTGGGCGAACTTTCAGCCGAGCCGCCTGGTCGGCTTCATTTCCCTCTTGACATTAACTATTATAGCAGATTCTACGCAGATTGCAATAGGCAAAATACACAAAATCGGGAAATTTTACACTCCAATGTTTGTGTACTTTGTCAATTGACAAATTGGCTGGCAGGGTGTATAATGGAAATTCGGCCCAAGACGCACGTCGCCGGGCCG
>JAZNAJ010000003.1:0-3095 GCA_045586445.1 Clostridia bacterium
TTCTGGGCGATAGAAGTCAGCAAATCCAGAGCGGTACCATTAACAACAAAATTCACGGTAGTCATATTATTTCTCCATTCTCCGTTTTTAAGGGTTTATCGGCTCCCTTTGATGTATTTATTATAGCAAATTCAAGATAAAAAGTCAAGTTAAACAATTGTAAAACAAAACAACGCCAATCTAACTTAATAAAAAATTAAAAAAAAAGGAGGATACGTCCCTCCTTACTTCGTGATTGTAATATTAAACGAACCTTTTAATAGAAACAAAATCAACCAGACAACAGCAGACAAGCCCCAAGACCAAACAATCGGCAGAATGATACCAAATGTAGTTAATCCCCACATAATTAAATAAAGCAATCCTGCGGTAATCAAGTAAGAAGCACCGCACGCAATAACAATACATACAGCATAAACCAAACAGCCAGCCTTCAAATTCATTCCTCTTCCTCCATTTCAAATTCATAGTCGCACATCAGACAGCAGGGACGCATTTCGTACATATTCATATCCCAGTCTTCTTCGTCCAATTCTGTATGACAGACAGGACAAATAACAGGATCACCAAAATCTTTATAATGCTCACGCGGATATTTCTTTGAAATACGATTGAAAGGATTATACTTGCCACGAGTAGGCATCTCGTTCAAAATAGACAATAAATGAAGGGTGAATCGTCCAACTTGTTCCGCAATAAATTCTTCCTTAAACTGTTCTTCAATAATCAAGGCGTGACCTTCCAAACCTTCATCCATATCAGATTGAAAGGAAAGTGCTTGGAAATCATCTTCATCAACTCGATAGAACTTAGGCATTTTCGTTTCCTCCCATAGTCATAATAGCGTCAAGTTTGAAGTATCCAACAAAACAACAACCGCACCCACACTTATATTTAATCATGCTCTCGTCTCCATAAAAAATGTTAGGTTGCCAAACAATTCTAACTTGTGCGGTGCTACCGCAATTCGGGCAAGCAATCTTCATAACCGTTTCCCTCTCTTTCAAGTATATTATACCACACTTCTCTTCATTCATCAAGTTAAACAATTGTAAAATCAACTCACGTGCCATAAATTTTCAAATTCTTAACTTGACTTACACTACATTCTATGGTATAATTAAACCATCAAATGAAGGGAAGGAAGTAATCACTATGATTCAGATTGAAGAAGTTACTTGTTATCGCACCGAAGACGGAAAGACTTTTGATTCCTATGAAGAAGCAAGAGAGCATCTTGTAGAAAAAGCGGTTGAAAATATTGGCGCATATGACCTTCTTGCCTTCACTGAAGACGGAAAGAGAATCCTCCCGATTGGCATTGACAAGCGCATCGACGATATTTTCTATCTTAGCATCCGCACCGGAAAGGCACTTGAATTTATGAAGCAAGTTTTTGAAGACTATGAATACGACTATCCTCTTGAAAAACTTGGAGACTATAGGTATGATAAGGATTTTGATGATTGGAGAAATAAGGTAGATGAATATCAAGACTTGGATGAAAAGTGGAAGATTCTTGGTATGACCTAAATATAAGAGGGAGATTTCTCCCTCTTTAATTTTTTGTAAATAGGCTTCGCACGAACCTATTTTAACAAAACTTAACTTGATTCTTTTGAGGTTTTGTGCTATAATAAACTCACAAAAAGAAAAGGAATTGAAATGAAAATGATTTACTGTGGCTATCAAGGTAGCGGAAAATCCACCTACTGTAGAAATAATCCTAACACTACTGTTGACCTTGACAGTTCCGCTTTTGTTAAAGTTGTAGGATGGGAAGAAAACTATGTGCAGACGGCAGTTGCTCTCGCCACTGATAAAAATGTATTTATCTCCGCTCATCGTGTGGTAGTTGAATACTGTATGAATAATAATATTCCCTTTGTTATTCTTGCGCCCTCGCAGAGCAAAGAAGCTTGGCGTGCTCGTCTTGAGTTTCGCTATCACAAGAACCCTATTCTCGCAAACTTTAAGGCAATCGCAGACTTTGAACAAAATTTCGATAAAGACCTACAATACTATCGTCTTTTAGAAAGTAAGGGCATTTGTGTACGATGGATTGAGGCCACAGTTATAACAAACATTGATGAAAATATTTTTTAAAAAGAGATTAACAACCCATCTGTAATACAATAAATATATTAAAAGGAAAGGAGCAATTATAAAATTGCTCTTTAATTTTTTGTAAATAAGTTTCGCGCGAACTCGCTTAACATAAAATTAAAGAGGGCATAAACCCTCTTTTACTCTCCCTCGAAAATCTCCTGAATGTCCTTCTTCATCGTCTTAACAGTTTCTTTCGCTTTACGCATTCGCTCCTTTTCGGCTTCCTGTCTCGCTTTCTTCTCAGCCGAAGACCTCTTTTTGTCTTCCCTTGCGGCAAGTTCTTCCTTCCACTCATCGGCGGCTTCATAGCCGTCATAGGGTTTATAAGTACCGTCCGCACGAGTGCCACGAGGAATCCAAATTTTCAGATTGGCGAAAGTTTCGTTCCCCTCCGCATCAACCATGGGAATGGTATATTCTCCCGTGTTGCAAGCCATCGGTTGTTCTCCCACACCTTCAAGCGCAGGAATGACAATATCCAGAAGTCTCTGTCGCAGTTCGTTTTCCAAAGCCGCCTTACTCATACCCATTCAGAACACTTCCTTTCAGTTGATGTATACATTATAGCACAGATTTGAAATATTGTCAAGTAAAAAGAAAGTAAAATTGAGGCGCGCGGCCCCGCTTTACAAACTATTTACTTGACTTCTTATAGAAAGCGTGGTATAATGTACTTAAAGAAAAGCAAGGAGGGATACCCAATGATTTATCGGTTTGAAATTCTCTACTATATTGAAACAGAGGACCGCACCCTCAATTCCTCTGGTTATGTTTGTGGCAACTCCTTTGGAGAATGCGCAGAGAAGGTCATGCAGGGGTACAAAAATTATCAAGTCTGCACCGTTAGTTTCTCGACTTTGGATGGAACAGAAGAAGGATTGGTTCTCTCGGATGACCTGCCGGAGCGTTGGGATTAACGAATTCTTAACTTGACATAACACACAAAATGTGTTATAATAATTACATCAGATGAAGGAAAACATCTT
>JAZNAJ010000004.1:0-2439 GCA_045586445.1 Clostridia bacterium
ACTTTTAATCTGGGGGTCCGGGGTTCAAATCCCCGACGGGTCACCATCAAAATGGCGGGGTAGAGTAATGGTAACTCATCAGTGTCATAAGCTGAGTAATGTGGGTTCGAATCCCACCCCCGCAACCACTTACTTCGGCAGGGGTGGTGCCCTGTGAGAAGGCTACTCCTTTCTTTTGTGTTGTGTGAGGGTGCCCACCAAATCCTAATTACGGGGTTTGGTGGGTTACTCGACGCTTCGTGTGCGTCCGGCACGAAGCGATCTTGAAAATTTATCACCGTTTTCAACAATTTTTATACCAAAAATTTGTATATTTTGACATATTGACATTTCCCATAAAAGTGATATAATAAAGCCAAGAGGTGAGATAAATGATTATTAAATGCACTAACTGTGGCACTCCTTCCAATTATCGAGAATACGGCAAGTTAGAAACCGATGGCAACCGAATGATACAGATGTATAAGTGTGCGTGTGGTCGTGCTCGTCATCAAGTCTTTTGGAAAGTTGATGGAACTGCCGAATGGATGGATAATAAAATAATTTCTACAACTTTCAAAAAAAATGCTTGACAAGACCCATAAAATATGATATAATGTTAGTACAAAAAGAAAGGGGATAATTCCAAATGGCAAGATGTCCTAATTGCGGTAATTCCGCACAACCTAAACTATTAGCCACTGAATACAACGAAGATGGATGGGACATTGAAGTTGTCCGCACTTATGCTTGTAGTTGTGGTTGCGTTTACACTGGCACAAGCTACTATGAGTGCCAAGACTGCGACGAAGAACTTGAGGTAGTCCCTAAAAGAATTATTCAAGAAAAATTGTACGGTAGGGGTTGACAAAATCCCCGAATCATGTTATAATACAACCAAGAGGTGAGAACAATGAAAGAACAATACAAGCGTTTCTGCGAAGTTGCCTACCATGTAGGGCGTTGCGATAGATGCCCTATTATGGAAGAGTGTTTTGATTACTCCGACCAACTGACCCCAGAAGAACAAAAAACTGCCCCTTGCTGTGAAGAACTTATTTTCCGCTACATAATGACAGGAGAAAAACCGAAAATTGGGGGTTGACAAAACCCCTAATTTATGATATAATAAAAGCAACAAAAGGAAAGGAACATAATAAAATGAATGAGGTTAAAATAAGGTTTGCTGTTGCGTGTATATCACATATGTCAAGTGCTCCTGCGACCGCAATTGGGTCAGAACGATTTTTGACTCTTGATGAAGCTGTTTGCTACGCCCATAAGTTTTATGATGACGGTTTCCCTTCTTACTATGTTGTTATAAATGACAGATACGCATTTGGTTTTAGTACAAATCCAACCAGCGGCGTACTCACAGAACTGATTAGTCACAAAGCCACCGATTTTGGTTATGTGGCAACACACATTTCAATGACAAGTTTTATTAAAAACCCTCAAAAATTTTATCATCTTGCCGAAGCCATTTTAAAGGGAGAAGGGGATAATGCCAAATGGATTATGTGAGAGTTGATTTTGATAATTGCTATATCTATTTAGAAAATACAGTATGGGCAGTTAGTTGGCACCCCTCTAAATGGGAATATCGAGCAAGAGAACTTATGCAACCTCCCATGTGGGGATATAAAAGAATAAAAAGAATGTCTAAATTACCCCTTGACAAAACAGCCAATAAATGGTATAATAAAGGCACAAAAGGAAAGGAAATGTAATTTATGAAATTTGTAGTTGACAAAATGCCTGATTGTCCTGAAGACTGCCCTTTCTGCAATGGTATAACTCATTCAACTTGCAATTTGCTTCACAATGCCCACTGTGAATATTTTAATCCTTCGTGGGACTGTGAACCCGATTGCCCTTTCCTTATTTCATTAAAAGAAATCCAAAAGGAGAATGAAAATGACCCAGGTTGAAATGCGAGAAGCTAAAGCAGAACTTCATAAGGTCATAGTAGATACCGTGCTATCCTTTGGAGGCAACCTTAAAGAGGATGCAACATTGTATAGATACGCTATTGAGGTAGCCTCTAACGAATTATTCCACTGTGTAACAGAAAGTCAAAATAAGTCTTGACAAAATGCCCAAGATATGATATAATATAGTCAAGAGGTGAGAGCAATATGAAGAAAGAACATTTGAAAAAGACCCCGGATGAATTGCAGGAATACCTGCTGTTTCGTCGCAGAGGCAACACCGTAGAGGCTAAAAAGGGCAAGGGTGCAAAATACAAGCGTCAGCCCAAGCACAAAGGAAAGGAGGTGTGATTTATGGGAACAAATTTGAAACAAGTCGTACTTAATGACGGAGGGAATGAGCACTATCTCGTACTCACCGAAGACCAGATTCGCCTACTCGCTTATATGATCGACCATGGCTTCTTTGGCTATGGTGAAGTGACCTACACCGTCCTTGACGAACAGGAGTGGAAAACTATATAAGGTA
>JAZNAJ010000005.1:0-4851 GCA_045586445.1 Clostridia bacterium
CCCCTGCCATACAAAATGGCTCAAACATTGCGTTTGAGCCATTTCTAATTTTTTCAAAAAGCAAAAAACTGTGTTTCAAAATTAAATGCTTGGGACCAGTGTTTAAAACTAAACTTTTATAATTACCTCATCAAAGGGGCGTTTGGGAACCTTTATAGTGCCGTCTGATTCTTCATAATATTTTATATCTCCGGTCGAGTCAATGGCAGAACTTTCTTGTGCGGGATATCCAAGTGCAAGCAGGTATACAAGGTCAAACGCATCAGGAGAAATGTTAAAAAGTTCCAAGAGCTTTGACCGTTCAATAGAACCAAGCCAACAACTTCCAATTCCTAAATCGTATGCTCCCAACATCATTGATGTAACAGCGGCACCCGCCTCGACTTCAAAGGAACTTTTTATTGATTTATCACCTAGTATCGCAATATATGCGGTAGGCTGCTCGCCTTCCTTGGGCGTACCTGTTTTGGGGAGGTACCCTGCCCACTTGGTGTAAGGAAAAGTTTTTTTCACAAGTTGTTCATCTGTGATAATGGCATATTTTAGTGGTTGAAGATTTGCGGGGTAGGCCGCAAGTCTTGCGTAATTTACAATTGTTTCAAGGTCTTTAATATCTAACTTTTTTTGATTGAACTTGCGTATTGTTCGCCTGTTTAAGAGGGCATTTGAAATTTCCATGAAATCAATCCTTTCACAAACTATATTACTGATTCAATCAGCTGATTTTTTTCAATTGCGTAGTAATAATACAGATATTGCTGCGCAATGCCTGCGTGATTGCCAAACTGACTGTGGATAAAATCAGGAATTTGCTTTTCGGGTATTTTATAAATTTCCTCAATTATCCGTTTGGTCCACACATCTAAGGGGAATATATTGTGCCTGCCTAAGGAAAACAGTAGAATGCAATCTGCAACCTTTGTGCCAACACCTTTGATTTTTAGCAATTCAGCCCTGGCTGATGCGTTGTTAAGTTTGGGTATGTTATTCAAATCTACTTCGCCGGAAGCAACCTTTTTTGCGGCATCAAGGATGTATTTGTCGCGGAATCCGGCTTTTATTTCGGCAAGGTCCGAAAGGTTGAGCTTGGCAAGAGTTTCTGCAGAGGGAAATCCATAGAAAACTTTGCCGTCAAAGTGTATTTCTTCACCATAAAGTTCGCATAGTTTTGTTATGATTTTTTTAATCCTGGGTATGTTATTGTTTGCAGAGATAATAAAAGAAACCAAGGTCTCCCACAAATCTTGTTTTAAAATTCGTATGCCGCGCCCCGCCTCAATGCAGGGAAGAAGCTTGGCGTCGTTGGAAAGATTTTTTTCTGCCTTGTTGTAATCACATGAAAAATTTAAATAATTACTCCAATAAACAAGGTCGGGATTAGAACTTTCAAGATATATTGTTTTGGGGTCATGGTAATAAATTTTAACTGCATGATTGGCTACAGTACCATAGAATACGCCATTTGAATCCTTTTCCCAGCGGAAACATTGGCCGCAGAGAAAGGTCTGCTCCAAATCAAAGTGGTCTATATTATAAAGCTTTATCATAGGTTTAGCCCCTTTACAAAAAATTGATGGATTTTACATTCACATCTACAGAGTTTACGATTATAGATGTACTGATTTCGATAGCCTCTTGCACCGTTTTTTGTATATGCTCGGAAACAGTGGGAATAGTGCAGGGAAAGGTGAGGCTTACTTCAATATAGATATCTACACAACCATTGGCGTCAGAAGTACTTTGTACTTTTATAACACGGTTTACGGAATCAATTTTCAGTACCTCGAAATTACAAATATCTGAAAAGACCTTTGGAGAAATTCTGAAGCTTCCCATATAACTGTAGGTAGGACGCATCACTGTTTTTTCAGTTCGTTTTTCTCGTTGCCCGGAAAAAAGCGATTTTAAAAAATACCCCGAAAACTGAGATTTCACTTCAAAAACCGGAGCGGGAATTATGTGTTTGCCATATTTGTTTCGCATAATTGTCGCTTTTTCAATATCTTCAGGAGTTGCAATATCCTCAATCTGAAAGATTTTTTCAAATTCGGGAAGGGTTAATCTTTTCGATATTTCTTTGACCATTTTTCCGGAGGTGCCCAAAACGAGAATTGATTCAATATTATTTTGTATAATAGCCTGTTTGACCGAGTTTGCATGGTTATTGTCAATAAAAATAGCTCGTTTAACAGATGCCATACGGGTTTTCTCGTGCTTTGCAGAACTGCCCGCAAGAATCCTGCCATTAGAAATAAGGAGGCCATCATCAATAATGGCCTCAATATTATTTTCACGGGCAATATCCAAAGAGTAGAAGCTTTTTCCTGTTCCTGTTTTTCCTACAAGAGCAAAGACTTTCATAAAATCAATCCTTTGGTAGTTTTTCTTGTTTCTGTGCTGAAATTTTGTAACATAAACGCATTAAGCTGTCGCTCAAATGTATATTTTCAACCACTACATCATCTATATGTGAAATTTCGGCATATGAGAAGTTTAAAAATGCCTTAATGCCCAAATCAGCAAGTCGATGAACAACCTGATTAACAACCGTTCTGGGAGTGGATATTACCGCCATTGTGGGCTGGTTTGCTTGGATGAATTCATCAATTTCGTTTATGTCCAGTATTTTGATTCCTTTGATTTCTTTGCCGATTTTTTGTGGGTCATTATCAAAAATGCCAACAAGGGTAAAACCTCGTTTTTCAAAGGTGGTATTTTGTATAAGAGCTTGGCCCATATTACCGGCACCGATCAGGATAGCTTTATATTGCGATTTCAGGCCAAGTATGGATGCGATTTCATTGTAAAGATGTTCCACATTGTAACCGTAACCCTGCTGACCAAAACCACCGAAACAGTTAAGGTCCTGCCTGATTTGAGATGCAGTAACGCCCATTTTTTCACTTAATTCTTTTGAAGATATTCTTTCGACACCGCAGTTAAGCAAATCGTCAAGATATCTGAAATATCTTGGAAGTCGATTAATTACTGAGGCTGAGATGTGTTTTTCCATTAGTATTCCTCCTAAATAATGCAAAGCAGGTACTAAAATTAAAGAATTGCCTTAAGGTTTTCATTTACTGCAAGCAAAAAGTCTTTGGTATTTACCTTTTTCTTGTTTTCAAGACTTGAAAGAAGATACAAGTCGCCGGTCATTATTCCTGATTCAATTGTGTCAATAGTCGCCTTTTCAAGTTTGTCGGCAAAGTCAATGAGGGAATCAAGTCCATCAAGTTCGCCTCTCTTACGAAGTGCCCCTGTCCATGCAAATAATGTAGCTACACTGTTTGTTGAGGTTTCTTCGCCCTTGAGATGCTTGTAATAGTGGCGCTGTACAGTTCCGTGTGCGGCTTCGTATTCGTATGTTCCGTCAGGTGAAACCAGAACAGATGTCATCATTGCAAGGCTTCCGTATGCGGTTGCCACCATATCTGACATTACATCGCCATCATAGTTCTTGCAAGCCCAAATATACCCGCCCTCTGAACGGACAACACGGGCAACAGCATCATCAATGAGTGTGTAGAAATACTCAATACCGGCCTTGTCAAATTTTTCTTTATATTCATCCGCAAAGATTTCGTTGAATATATCTTTGAACCTGTGGTCATATTGCTTGGAAATTGTGTCCTTGGTAGCAAACCAGATGTCCTGTTTTGTGTCAAGGGCGTAATTAAAGCAGCAACGGGCGAAGCTGGATATTGACTGGTCAATATTATGAAGACCTTGAATTATACCGGAGCTTTCGCCAAACTGATGTATTGTCTGGCGGGTTTCATTGCCGTTTTTGTCGGTGCAGACAATCTCGCACTTTGAACCTGCGGGAACCTGCATCTCGGTATTTTTGTAAACATCACCATAAGCATGACGGGCAATTGTAATAGGCTTTGTCCAACTTGGTATATAAGGTGTTATACCTTTTACAATAATGGGAGCACGAAAAACAGTTCCGTCTAAGATTGCACGGATGGTACCATTAGGGGACTTCCACATCTCTTTGAGATTATATTCCTTAACCCGGTCTGCGTTTGGTGTGATGGTTGCACATTTAACCGCAACACCGTATTTTTTTGTGGCGTTGGCGGAGTCATGGGTAACCTGGTCATTTGTTTCGTTTCGATATTCAAGACCCAAATCGTAATACTCAGATTTAAGGTCAACATACGGAAGAATGAGAATATCTTTAATCATCTTCCATATTATTCGTGTCATTTCGTCGCCATCCATCTCAACGAGAGGAGTGGTCATTTTGATTTTTTCCATAACAGAAGTCCTTTCAGATTTTTTATTTACTATGTTCTCTTGTATAGTTAAGAAGCCCGCCCGCCTTTAACATTTCTCTTTGACGGGTCGAGAAGTCAAGCTTTACTTTGAAGTCAAAGCCCTTTGTAACATTTTTAATAGTCAATTCGTTATCGTTAGTGATAGCATCCCTAAGATTACTCATCTTAAGTTCATCCATTTGGTCAATTTTATCATAATCAGCTTCGTTTACGAAGGTCATAGGGATAATACCTGCATTAATAAGGTTTGCCATATGGATTCTTGCAAAGGACTTAACAATAACTGCTTTTACTCCCAAATGAAGAGGTGCGAGTGCGGCGTGTTCTCTTGAAGAACCCTGACCATAGTTTGAACCACCCACAACTATACTTTTGCCCATTTCCAAAGCACGCCCCGGGAACTTTTCGTCGCAAACCGCAAAGCAATACTCAGAAATTTTTGGGATATTCGAGCGCAGCGGAAGAATCTTTGCACCTGCAGGCATAATATGGTCAGTTGTTATGTTATCGCCAACCTTAAGACTGCATTTTGCAGCAATTTCATCTGCCAAGGCTTCTGAAACGGGGA
>JAZNAJ010000006.1:0-2081 GCA_045586445.1 Clostridia bacterium
CCTCTGCCATTCTCGGGGGCTGAATAACCAAGACAGGTAAAGAGTGCTGGTAATTCTACTGTTTTGATATATGTGCAGCCTTCGTTTGTACAAATTGTAGTCTGAACACCCACATTACTGTATCCGTTTGCGTATGAAACAGTTTCTGTTTTGTTATGAATGCCGTAATTAAACGCTTCGCATTTACTGTATTTGTAAACCACCAGCACTGCATTATTAGAGTATTGAGTTTTACCGGCAGGAATATAGCCATCATCTGATAAATCAAGGGCTTGTGCTTTGTTAAAATAGTAATCATCGTCTTTTGTAGGGTCCCATACCTCCACTACAACCTTTGGTGCAAAGGATGTTGGCATCATACTACGGAAGAGAGTACGCACTGAATCGTCATCGGTACCTCCGGTATAGAAAATTGCAAAGTTTTGAGTTTTACCATCAATCAACGAGCCTGTTTTAGTAAAGGTATCAGGAAAATATACCCTTTCAAGAGTAGGTATGTTATGCAACGCAACATTCCCCATACTCTCCAAGCCCTGTGGAAATCTGACTACTTCAAGCGCTTTACATTCTGCAAAAAGACTTGTATCAAGTGTGGTAACACAGGACTGTGAGCAATCAACCACCTTAAGACTTGGGTGCTGCTTGAAAAATTCTTTTACGATAAATTCCAAGCTTGTTGGAAGCTTTATATACTCTAAGCTGGTCCAACTTTTAATGTTGGCATAGTCATTTAGTCCTAACACGCCCTCAGGCACCTCAATACAAACAATAGATGTCATATCGTATTCTTTTTTTGTCGCCTCGTTTAATGCTTCAAAATCCACCGAGAAGCGACACATCGATTTGTTTCCGGGAAATATTGTTATGTACTTTGTTAAGTAAGTAGCATAATTGCCATCCGCATCTTTCAATAAAACTCTTGATGAATTTTCGTCCTGAAGTGTGGCTTCTAAGGATGTGATATCGATTTCAGATGAGACATCAATTAAATCTGTAAATTCAGGAATTTTCGACGCCGCACTTACGGAAATTGCAAACACAAAAGTAAACAACGCAACCATTGTAAGCAATAAAATAATTTTCTTTTTCATTGTGTTATCTCCTTATTTTTGTTTTTATAATCATCATCTGCAAAAGTGCAGAATTTTTTAATCAAATCTATTTCCTTTGGGTCGTACGGTCTATGGCTTGGTCTATACAGATCGTGGAACCATTTTGTCAGGTCTATATCTGCATTTTTGTCACTGTAATACCAATCCCAAAGTGAATTGTGTGCTTCATAGGTTTGATATTTTCCCGCCACAAAGCCCCAATTATAGCAGCCTATATTTTCAAGATAGAACAGGGGAAAATTTTCAAAAACCGTATTTCCCGTACATCTTGCAAGCCACTCTGTGTTAATTAAAGGTCTATCAAACTGTTTCAAATACTTAATTACTCTTATATGCTCCTCGTATTTTCCGTAATTGTGATATGTAATAATATCAGAGTTTTCAAGGCAATACACATCCTCAGGCATATCAAACACGCAATTTTTATTACAGCACCACGCTGCAGCAGTAAGTGGCTGTGACGGATTTATTTCTCTAACAACCTCAAACATTCTCTTAAGAATCGGCAAGGTAATTCCGCTTCTTTGACTGTTTCCCGGCTCATTGAATACATCCCACATTAAAATTCGGTTGTCATCCTTATAAAGCGTGACTATTTCCTGAACCATCTTAAAATAGTCATCTGCGCTTTCCTCATTATCGAGGTAGAAATGCGGCGCAGGACCGTTGTGTGCGCCGTGCTGAGAATGCTTTTTACCGCCGTGATAGCCCATATCGAATTTCTGCTCGCCTATCTATGGCATTTTCCAAAGCTCGGTTTTTGGCGGCATACAATCGTTCGCTAAAACGACTATTGCGCTAATTCCATATTTATCTAAAAGCGATATGTAGCGCTCAAATCTTTCAAGGAAGCTATCATGCTCTTCCTTCCAAACAACATATTCAAGAATGATACGCACAGAATTAAAGCCTAATTCCTGCATTACCTTTAATTCCTCTTCGGTGGTTCTGAATCTTTCCTCAAAATGT
>JAZNAJ010000007.1:0-3043 GCA_045586445.1 Clostridia bacterium
GGGGACAGCTTTTGTTCGGGATTTCTGGCTGCTTATGCAAGGGGGCTATCCTTTAAAGAATGCGCTGTTTTTGCAAATGCGACAGGTGCACATTGCGTAATGGAAAAAGGTGCAACTGCCGGAATAAAAAGTTATGATGAAATTATGAAATTTGTAAATAAGAAAGGAGAGATTTGATGTTAGCGACATTAAATCAGGTATTAATTCCTGCAAAGAAAAACAAGTATGCGGTAGGTTTATTTAATGCGGTAAATATGGAACTGGCAAGAGGCATAATAAGTGCAGCAGAAGCTACCCAATCCCCTGTAATTATGGGAACGGCAGAGGTTTTATTCCCTTATGGCCCGCTTGAAGAGGTTTCGTATTATCTGCTTCCTATGGCAAAGAAGACAAATGTTCCGGTGGTTATTCATTTGGACCACGGGCTGAAGAAAGAAACTTGCCTTAAGGCGTTGGAATTGGGATTCACATCAATAATGTACGATTGTTCAACTGATGATTATGATACCAATGTAGAAAAAGTAAGAGAAATGGCAGAAATTGCACATTCATATGGTGCGACAATTGAGGGCGAACTTGGTCATGTAGGCGATAATGAGGGTTCTGCTGAGGGTAGCTCGCATTTAGACGACCCAAGTAAATTCTTTACAGACCCAAAACTCGCAAAGGATTATGTTGAAAAAACAAAAGTTGATGCACTTGCAATTGCTGTAGGAAATGCCCATGGCGCATATAAGCTGCCGCCCAAATTGGATTTTGAAAGAATACGGACCATAGCAAATACTGTTGATGTTCCGCTTGTTCTTCATGGGGGTTCCGGTCTTACAGATGACGATTTCCGAAGAGCCATTAAAGAGGGCATAAGCAAGGTGAATATCTTTACAGATATCAATATAGCTGCAGTTAAGGCGGAATTTAGCAAATTTACAGATATGAATAAGGGAATAATTGACCTTATCCCCGCAGCGGTAGAAGCCGTAAAACAAGAAACAATATCCAAAATGCGTTTGTTCTCAAGCGACGGCAAAGCAACAGGCAATGCTCCTGCTTTGACTGACATTGACCGGATTGTTGCACTTGTAACCGATGAAATTAAAAAACAGTTAAATAAATGATTTATACGGAGGGATTATTATGGATTTTATAAGTACTGTAAAAGGCTCTTTGCTGGATGGCTTTTATCCAAAGGGCTGGGATATGGCAAAAATTGATGAATGTTGCAATGAAAACAACAAGGTGGAAGACAGACAAGAATTCTGGAATAAGGATTTTCAGCCGATTTGTTGCAATACGCTTGGAGAGTTTGATACATATATGGGGCATGAAATTGCTATGGCAATAAAAAATGCTAAGGAAAAGGGCGAAAAAATTGCATTTATTTTGCCGGTTGGTCCTATGGGAATGTATAAGTGGGCTGTATACTTCTTAAAATCATGGAACATAAAGTGCGACCATGTATATACATTTAATATGGATGAATGGTCTGATGCAGAGGGCAACACGCTTCCGGCTAATGACCCCGCTGCTTTTCAAAATGCAATGTGTGATGCTTTGTTTAATCCATTAGGGGAGCTTACAGTTCCCGAATCGCAAAGAAACTTTGCGACAAAAGAGAATTTACCTACATACCCTGAAAAAATTGCCAAGTTAAAGGCTGAAGGGGTTAAACTTGTTTTGGTTTATGGTATAGGAAGAATGTGCCATATAGCTTTCTGGGAACCACAGTTCGCTGAAGAGTTTGCAGGTGTTGATGAATGGAAGGCACAAAATTATCGTATTGGTGCAAAACTACATCCGTTGACAATTGAACAAAATGCAATAACAAGCTTTAAATCGCGGACAACTCTTGTTCCTTGCAGAGCCAATACAATAGGTCCAGGATTATTCTTACAGGCGGATTATGCAATCGGTGGATGTGATGGCGCATTTAATCGCGGAATGCAATGGCAGGGAATGAGTTTTTGGATGACCTTGCGTCATGGACCAAGCATGTGGATAACATCAAGTTTTATTCCTACATTACCGGGCAAACTGTTCTATCTAAAAGACTTGGAAGGTCCTTTGACAGCAGAGTGCAATTAATTATAAATAAGGGCAGATAAATAATAATAGTACTTGCTATAATGTGTCATCCGGATGATATGGAGCTTTTTTGTGCGGGGACATTACTTAAATTTAAAAAATTAGGGCACGAGGTAATCGCGTGTCATTTTGCAAATGGTAATATGGGACATTATGTTATTATGCCCGAAGAATTGCGTGAAATAAGAGCCAAGGAAGCACAAAATGCAGGCAAACTTGCAGGATATGAAGTGATTACTGCTGATATTGGCGATTTGACAGTAAATTCGGCAGATGTTGAGCAGCAGGACAAAATGATAAAAATTATCCGTTATGCAAAGCCAGACCTGATTATAACTCATAACCCTGAGGATTATTGTAGTGACCACGCAGAGCTTTCTAAGTTGGTATTTAATGCATCTTTTTCGGCAAGTTGTCCTCACTTCAAGCCTGAACTTGGGGAAGCGACTGCGGTTACACCAATATACTATGTAGACAATGGTGACGGCATCAACTTTGTTCCTACTGAATTTGTAGATATTACAGAAGAAATGGAAGTTAAAGAAGAAATGCTCAGATGTCACGAAAGCCAATTAAAATGGCTATCCGAACACGATGGTATTGATATAGTTGCAAGCCAACGCACTCGTGCAGCATATTGGGGAGGGCAGTGTGGCGCAAAATACGCTGAAGTATTCAAACAACTTCATGCAAGCGGAAGAATGCGCACATACAGACTTTTGCCATAGTTTTAAAAACTAACCATTGTTTTATAAGGCTGTTTAAAAACGAATTCGTTTTTAAACAGCCTTTTTTTTGCGTTATAAAACTTGAAATTAAGGCCTGAAAAATTTGCTCGAAATAAGTCTGATATGTTCTTTTTAAAATTGACTATTTGGTAAAATTATGATATAATGATCTTAAGTGTAACTTAAACTCAATTCATTAAAAACGGTGTCATCTATATTATTCACTGAAAATA
>JAZNAJ010000008.1:0-2228 GCA_045586445.1 Clostridia bacterium
CCGACTTCCTCTACAGTGCCCATATCCTCAGCAGCAACAGGTGGTACAACCATATTGTCGTTTATAGTGAATACTTCAGGCAAAACGAAGTCAGGCATATCGCCGAGTGTTCTTGGGTCTGTAAGAACTCCCGAAAGAGCTGAAACAGCAGCAAGTTCAGGAGAAACAAGGTATATTTGGCCATCCTTTGTGCCGGAACGACCTTCAAAGTTTCGGTTAAATGTACGAAGTGAGATACCTCCTGAATTGGGGGATTGTCCCATACCGATACAAGGTCCGCAAGCACTTTCCAGGATTCTTGCACCGGCATCTATCATATCAGAAAGAGCACCGCATGCGGCAAGCATATTGAGAACCTGTTTTGAACCGGGGGCAATTGAAAGGGATACATCGGGATGTACTGTTTTGCCCTTCAGGATGTGAGCAACCTTCAGCATATCAAGAAGTGAAGAATTTGTGCAGGAACCGATACACACCTGGTCAATTTTCATCTCACCTATTTCTGCAACCGACTTTACATTATCGGGTGAGTGAGGGCAAGCTGCAAGAGGAACAAGCTCGCTCAGGTTAATTTCAATTTCTTCGTCATAAACCGCGTCAGAATCGGCAAAGAGAGGAGTGTAGTCATCTTCACGAGCCTGAGCTTTTAAGAATTGACGGGTTGTTTCGTCAGACGGAAAGATTGAGGTTGTGGCACCTAACTCTGCACCCATATTTGTAATAGTTGCGCGCTCGGGGACAGAAAGTGTTTTAACGCCTTCGCCTGTATATTCAATAATCTTTCCAACGCCACCCTTAACGGAAAGTCTGCGAAGAACTTCCAATATTACATCCTTTGCAGCAACTCAAGGCTGAAGTTTGCCGGTAAGCTCAACTTTTACAATCTTGGGACAAGTGATATAGTATGTTCCGCCACCCATTGCAACAGCAACATCCATTCCGCCTGCACCAATAGCAAGCATACCTATACCGCCGCCTGTGGGGGTATGACTGTCAGAACCAATGAGTGTTTTGCCCGGAACCCCAAACCTTTCCAGATGAACCTGATGGCAAATCCCGTTGCCCGGTCGTGAAAAATATATTCCATGCTTTTTACAAACACTGCCGATAAATCTGTGGTCATCTGCATTTTCAAAACCACTTTGAAGTGTATTGTGATCAATATAAGCTACTGATTTTTCAGTTTTAACTCGTGGCACACCCATAGCCTCAAATTCCAGATAAGCCATTGTTCCGGTCGCATCCTGAGTAAGAGTCTGGTCAATTTTAATACCAATTTCCTGCCCGGCAATCATTTCACCGCATACAAGATGGTTTTTGATTATTTTTTGTGCAATAGTAAGCCCCATAATCCGTCTGTCCTCCTAATAATTAATTACCTTTCATTTTACAAAAAATCTGTATTTTTGTCAAGGTTTGATGGTTAAAAAAATGTACAAAGTTTGTTAAATAGTCAATGATGGGTGACACTTTTTCTAAAAATAAAAATTGCCACTCCAAACTACCCTTGTCAAGGTGGAACGATATTGGTCGTTTTACCTTGACAACAAGCCCTTTGATATAATATTTATAGAGCGTTAAGCAAGCCTTTGCTTAACCTATTAGTTACCTTACATCACACCTAAATATTTTTCCATCATTTCATTTGGTGTGAGAAATCCCAAACAACTCTTAGGGATGTTATTTGATTTTATATTGTACCTCGCAAGCTGCATTCTGCCGTCGGCAAGATTATACATCTTCATTTTCTTGTAAAACCATAGTTCATCACATCTATGCTGTCTTTCTACTTTGCCGTTATGCTGCGGTGTTGCTACCCTTATTCTATGATAGATTATCCCCAAGTTATCGAGTGCTTTCTCAAACATCGTCTTATGTGTTTCGCAGTCTTTTACTTTTAGAGTCATTGTAAATTCTGCTCCGTTATCTGTCTGTATCTCCCGTATTGGTGCAGGGAATGCCTTTATCAATTTTACAAGAAAATCTGTATAATTAAATAAACTAAAAAATGCACTGTTTAAGTAGTGCATTTTTTTATTGGAATACTAAAAAACAAAAAACTCTCATATATTGAAAATAGCAAGAACAATATATGGGAGTGATAGTATGTTTTATTCAACGATAGAAGAACGAACATTAGTTATCGCAAATTACATAATAGATACAAAGTGTACAGTAAGAGAAGCGGCAAAAAAGTTTGGAATTTCTAAATCAACTGTACATAAAGA
>JAZNAJ010000009.1:0-3822 GCA_045586445.1 Clostridia bacterium
CTGTTAAGTTTACTTTTAGTTAAAATACTACAATTGATGCTGAATCATTGCTCGGAGGTTTGATAACTTTTGCTGTAATATAAAAGCTCTTTCCGTCTATATAAAGCATCTGCTCATAAGTTCCCGGAGTAAGATTTTCAGGGTTTGCACAAGACCAGTTTAAAGTTCTGCCGTTTGTATAAAAATATATGGGTTCCTCACCAAACGAATAATCATTTTTATGGTATGTCGGAAGAGAAAATCCTATTGTCCACCGACCTCTTACGCTCCCTTCTTTTGCGACAACAGTAATATCGTTTAGATAAATTGAATTTACCTGTTCTCTTAATACTGATGTTAATTTATCTGTTCCAATTATATTTTCTTTGATATTGAATCCAAGTTCCAAATCTTCTGCCGCAAAATCAACTACACTATTAACAGGTTCTGTGTCTGTATTTTCAGGTACAACCAGGTTTTTCTTTCCTAAAGGTTGAGGAACTTCTATAATTCCATCATCATTTTCATTAACAACAGCTACACGATAGTACTCATTAACCCATGAGTTACTAAGGGTAGAAAGACACAGTAATATTTTTGTATCGTTAATCACAAATGCCCTTATAGGTAAAGTATAGAGAGCTGAAGATGCTACTGTTGAAAAGTCTGACGCTCCTGTTGTCACCAACATTCCGTCTTTATCATAAATATCATACCATATTTCGTACATACTGTTTCCCATCCCTGTCCAATGTCCAGAAACATATCTTCCATCTGAAAACTTGTTATCAAGACAATGTGACCACCAAACTTTTAAAGGTGCATAATTTGAAGTTACAACCTTACTGCATCCGCTAAAAGTATAGTAGTTTGAATAGTAACCATCTAGTCCTGTACTTGTACCAACAGTTAAATCTATATCTTCTTCAATTGTTATACCGTCACTTGTAAAATTAAGGTAATTAATTCTTTGCCAATATCTATATGAACCATTTGAATCCCTATAATAAATATATTCACCATTCGCATAATTTCGTATTGTAGCAAGACGATTATTATATACGCAGAGCTCAAATCCATTATACGAGCTGTCAGACTCAAACCGCATCATCTTTCCATTTTTTAAGACAAATATTTCCCCTAACCTTAAAACGGGTACAGAAACTCCTACCGATATATACCGGCTTTCATCAAGTCCTGAAATTGTATATGGAGTTACAGTCGGCTTAGTAGTAAGACCTGTAGAACAAGTTTCTTCCTGCACCATTTCCATATGTCCGTTAACATTCTCGTAAATACTTAGTACACATTCGTAAACACCGTTTTTTAACACATACTTATATTTATAATACTTACCTTCATTTCCCGGAAATGCATAAAATTGTTCAATATAAGTATCTCCACTCATACCATCTCCATATGTTCTGTAACCATTTGCTGATGTAATATCAGTAGCCGCAACAGATGCCGGAGAAGCAACATTAACTATTGCGTTATTCTTTATTCCTATTATTCTTCTTTGAGTTGCTGGCGTTGTTCCGTCTGAAAGGTAATACTTATAGCTTCTTTCGTTGGAATAATACGCATTTTGTCCTGTATAAAGTTTGTTCTCATAAATCATAGGAAACCGCGCCTGACCATAATCGCACCAATCGCTTATTCTGGCAATACCGCCATTACTGCCAATAAAGATATAGTCAATGTATTCATCCCACTGTGAGTATGTGTATTTATTATGGGGATTGATAATGTAATATGGAGCCTCATACCCTTTGTCAGTATAATACTCTGTATCAATATATCCTGATATATTTCTTACACCCTCAAGACCGTCCCAATAGTACTCGTTATTTACCCCTGTTTTTCCAAGTATTAAAAAACTGTCATCGGTTTCAAACACGGAATAATATGTAAGATATGATGTTTTCTTCTTTCCGTTGCTACCGCCATCCGTTACTTGCTCTTCCAAAACTCCGAGATAATATCTGTCGCCAACGGCATCAAGCTTATATAATCTTGCCATTCCTAAATGCACTGCTTTATTAAACATTATTTCATCTTGTGTAAGACCGCATGTTATACCAGGCGAGGACACCCATACTTCTCTCTTTGTTGCTGCTACAACCGGAAGTACCCCTATTATTAAAATAAAAATTAATAATAGTGAAGTAACTTTTTTCACATCAACCAACCTCCTTCTGTCTCTTGCTGTCTATAATAAGTTCCTTGACCTTATTATCATCATCTAAAGGAGAATCAATCCCTATTCTTTTAAGATAACAGTACATACCGGAGTATTCAAAAGGCTCTTTTGTATATTCACCGTCCTTAAGATTATCAAAAGCTTCTTCTACAACGGGTTTACCCACGATGTTATAATACCCGTTCTCCATAAGAGGAACTGTTCCCTTGCCTGCCATATGCGGCTCTTTATCGTTTCCGTGTTCTTCGATAAAAGCCTTACATTCAGTTTCATCTTCAAACAAAATAAAGATTGCTTTCTTGATGTCCATAGAATCTCCGATCATTTCACGAAACTGTGATATTTCCTCTTCTGTTACTTCAATCTTTGTTTCATTTTCTTTTCCGTTATGTCTTCCCGTCGTTCCACAAACTATTGCTGTGACTGCTGCTGCAACAAGCAAAGCGCCGACAATGATAACTTTTGTTTTTACCGTCTTTTTCATCATAATTACCTCACATTTACTTTGTATTTTATATTTTTATTTAATTTAACTCCGTTAATATCCATTAGATTCTCACGGATGAAAATATAGTTTTCGCCTTTATTCCATGCTATTTTCGGTGTAACCTTAACATTCTTTCCTTCAACCGTTACAAAAACTTCCGTTAATGCTCCGTTTCCGTCTGCAGGAACAGATGAAAATATACTGTTAATTGCCGATTGAATATTTACATCTGCATCAAAAGTAAAAACTATGCTTCTGCTTTCTGCAAGATTAAAACATTCTCCGACCTGCTCAAAATGGTTCTCCCTATACTTTGCATCAAAGGTATATTCTGCAGAACATTTAAGGTTATCTGAATACACTCGCACTGTAACTTTCCCTTTATTCAGAATCGTTACCTCTCCGTCCTGAGTAACACTTGCATTACCGCCTATAGCCATCCAATGAAGCCTGCGCTCTGTTGTATCTTCAGGGTAGAACTTAACATTGAATTTAACGGTATTACCCGTTTCTAAAACAGCATCCTTCGGTAAATCAAGAGTTAATTTATCAGGATAACGCACATATTCCGTTACATTAAGAGTTATATATGTCTTTCTTGAAGATTTGACCGATGAACGAGCATATATCCTGCACTGACCTTCTTC
The DNA here is from genome assembly GCA_045586445.1 of Clostridia bacterium. Classification (GTDB taxonomy): domain Bacteria; phylum Bacillota; class Clostridia; order Monoglobales; family Monoglobaceae; genus SIG440. Next base: position 3,317 of record JAZNAJ010000009.1, read on the forward strand.
CATGGCAGTTACAACACCGCTAGATGATACTGTTGCAATATCTTCATCTGAACTGTACCATTTCACTCCGTCACTTGCAGATGACGGAAAAGTTTTTGCAGTAAGCTTAAGAGTGGATTTTTGCATTAAATCAATTTCCTTACCCTCTTTTACGCTGTCACCGTCTATATATATTCTGAGATATTCCGGAATACGGTCATCATCATCTGCAGCATAGGCAGATAAGGAAAACATCAGTACAAAAATCAAAAGAAATGAAAGAATCCTTTTCATCATTTATCAGTCCTTTCCCAGATTGAATTTAGCTTGCCTTCCTTTAACAAAAAGACCTTGAATTCACCCTTGTCCTTCTCCATAAAATCATAAAGATTTTTGAAGCCTTCAAGCATCTTTAATCGTGTTTCATTGGGCACAACCTCACGGGTTATATTTTCAATAGCACACACCCACACATAATATGCAACATCATATTCGGGCATAGAAATGTTATAGTTTGTATAACCGCC
>JAZNAJ010000010.1:0-5108 GCA_045586445.1 Clostridia bacterium
CGGTCAACTGTTTTGAGAGGGATTTTTGCTAAATCAAGCATATTTATTATATTTGAAAAACTCATCTCGTATTGCAAAGTAAAACCAACAATATCAAAGTCCTTAACGGGAAAATAACTTTCCAAAGAAAGCAGCGGAATATCCGCCTTGCGAAGTTCTTCTTCCATATCTACCCAAGGTGCAAAAACGCGTTCACATACGGTGTCATCACGGTCATTCAGCATATGATATAAAATTTTCATACCAAGATGCGACATTCCCACCTCGTACACATCAGGAAAGCAAAAAGCGAATGATACCATATCATCAGTCCATTCCTTGTGTACACTGTTAAACTCGTTACCTATGTAACGAGCAGGTTTTTGAACTTTTTTCAAGCACGCTTCAAATTTTGTTTTGTATAAACTCATATTTTCATATCCTTCAAAGTCATTTTAATATATGATACACCAAATCCGACTTTTTTTCAAGCATAACCTTTAAAAACATTTAATATAATATAATAAATTTCATTGCAAAGAAAGGACAAACCCAATATGGCTGAAGAATATCGCGAATATAGTGGCAGAACCCACAGGAGAAAGCCCTCTCGCCAAAGCAAAAAAAACTATCCGAAAAAACTGCTAAAGCAGGTCTTGGTTTCTTGTCTTATTTTAGTTTTTGTAACATCGCCAAATTTATTAGGAGAGAAACTCTCGGCAGAAGTCAAAAGCCTTACAAGAACCGCATTAACTGACAAAATTGATAAAGAAAAAATATATAAAATCTGGGACTTTATAATCCAATCAACATTTTCAATCCAAGGAGAATCCAAAAATGAAGCTGATACCACTAATGAAAAAGATTTATGATATACCCATTGGGCATCGCGTTAAGGTAAATCTGTGGTTTATACCCTTACTTATCTGCGCATTTTTAGGGAACTATCAAGCCCTTTTTTTAATAGCCTATTCTTCTTCGTTTTTGCACGAGCTTGCTCATATATTTACAGCAAAAAGTCTTGGTGTAGATATTTCTTATATAAAAATTTACCCCTTTGGGATTTCTGCAAAGTTGAAAAATAATTATATTCAAAGCTCAGAAAAGGAATTTTGGATTGCTTTTGCCGGGCCTTTTTGCAGTTTTGTTATTTTTTTTGTTGCTTTGACTTTGGACGGTTTTTTAATCTTTCCATATAACGATTTTATCATTGAAACAAACTTTGCACTTTGTTTTATCAATTTAATTCCTTGCCTGCCACTTGACGGCGGACGCATTGCAAAGTCACTGCTTTCCATCAGGTTTGGGATAATCCGTGCATATAATCTTATGATTAAATTCAGTAATTTTGTGTTAATTGTTTTAACATCATCAGCCTTTGTTTTTTTATATATAAACAAATTTAATTTTTCCTTGCTCCTCATATATGCATTCCTTTTTCAAAATCTCGCCAATGAACAAAAATCCATATCCATCCTGACCCTAAAGGAAATCTTAAACACAAAAAACAAATGTCATAGTGCGGATATACTTTTTGTAAGAAATCTTTGCGTGTTTGAGGAAAAAAATGCGTCAAGTATACTCAGGCACTTATCCTACGACTATTTTTTAATTGTGTCTGTTATAGATAAAAACTCAACAATAATTAAAACATTAACCGAGCCACAGATCATAAATGCAATTATTAAAAATGGCGTAAGGACAAAGTATAAAGATATATGAAACCCGACTGCATCACTTATTTCTGTAAGCCAAAAGGGAATGTAGCAAAATGCAACATTCCCCTTTTTAATCATTAGAACATATTGTCAAAACATACCCCTTATCAAAGGTGATGTCAGCTGTTTTTCCTTGCAAAAACTTGTTACTGCTTGCTTGCACCAATCCACATTTTAAGGTTATATTCTCTGCCTCATACTGCATATTTCTCACAGAGAAGCCTGTAACATCGCCACCAAACGGAAAAAACGAAACATATTCTTTTTCATTACACTCAAGCTTAAAACTTTTATTTGACATAAAAACAGTATTTTTTTCGTCAACCAGGTACCCTGTTGCACCAAAATCAACAATCTTTTTGAGTAAACAAAAATGGGAATATTCATGGTCAACCCGTCCACCAATAGCACCTATAATATATATTTCATCGAATCCATTTTCCAACGCATACATAACTGCAAGGTCTGTATCAGTATTGTCTTTTTTTGTGGGATATTTAATTATCTGTTTTGCACAGGGATTTAATTCCTTTAGTGAATCCCCGTCGCCCAACCAAACATCAGCAGTTAAGTTAAGCGGATGCAAATGTTTAATTCCACCATCTGCACAAATAATAAAGGCATCTGAAAGGTCATATCCTTTAAGCCAATCATAATTTTCTATTTTTGCCGAGCAAAATATAAAGCATTTCATCTTACAGCGTCCCTCATTTTGAGAATGGTGTCAGGTATATTCTCTGCCTTGAATACCGCCGAGCCTGCAACCAGAACATCCGCTCCGTTTTTATATGGCAATGTAATATTCTCGGTTGTAACACCACCATCAACTTCCAGGTAGATATTCTTTCCGCAATCATTAATCATCTTACGAGCCTTTGCAATTTTTTCATTCATTTCCATTATGTAGGACTGACCGCCAAAGCCAGGCTCAACCGTCATAATAAGCACCAAGTCCAGCTTATCCAAATAAGGTGCGACAACCTCTATATCTGTCCCCGGTTTTACTGATACTCCGGCAAGTTTGCCAAGGCTGTGTATATAGTCAATCGCTTCCTGTGGATTTTCCATTGCTTCGTGATGAATAGTTATAATATCCGAACCTGAATCGGCAAATGCTTTTATATACTTCATTGGCTCCGAAATCATCAAATGTACATCAAAAACAAGTTTGGATACCTTTCTTAATGCTTTTACCATATCCGGAGAGTATGCAAGATTTGGTACAAAGTGCCCGTCCATAACATCTATATGAACCCAATCAACTCCGGCATCTTCTATGCGTTTGATTTCGTTTCCAAGACAGGTTGCGTCTGCTGCCAAAATTGAAGGTGCAATTTTTATTTTGTTTTCTGTCATATTTTTCTCCCCAATACAGTTAAAATTTTTGCATTGTTGCCAACTTCACCTCGTCGTAAAGCTGCTTGTAACTTTCGTGTCGGCTTTGTGCTATTTCGCCATCAGCCAAGGCCTTGCGCACACCACAATCAGGCTCTGCAATATGCCTGCAATCCAAAAAACGACAATTCCCAAGATGTCTGTCAAACTCTCTGAACAGATTTGGCAGGTCATCAGGTTCAACCGAGTTAAGTTCAAATGAGCTAAACCCCGGTGTATCAATTATATATCCGCCAAAAGGCAACTCAACAAGTTCTGAATGTCTTGTTGTGTGTCTGCCCCTTTCTGTTTTATCACTTACAGAACCTGTTTCAAAAAGTTCTTGCCCCATTATCCTATTTAACAGGCTTGATTTACCAACTCCGGAATTACCTGCAAAAACTGTAACCTCATTTTTTAAAAGGTCCTTTATACTCTCTGTATTTACATCATTTGCGGCGCTTGTTATCACCACTTTAAACCCTGCTTTTTTATATATTTCAGGGAGCTTTGTATCATCACACAAATCACTTTTATTAAAACATAATGAAATTTTAAGTTTCGCATATTCTGCTGACGCAATCAACTTGTCAACTACATAAGTATTAGGTTTGGGACTTTCAAGAGCTACCACCGCCAACATTTGTGTTACATTAGAGACTGCAGGCCTGACAAGGGTATTAATCCGTGGAGATATTTCCGCAACAACCCCTGTCCTGTCATCATTTAATTCAACGCTGACCCTGTCCCCTACGAGGGGGGACATTCCTTTTTTACGAAAAATCCCCTTGGCACGACACTCTATGATTCCCTTTGGCGTATTTACATAATAAAACCCGCCAATACCTTTTATAATAACTCCGGTAAGTTTAGTCATTTATTACTCCTTTAATGAAGTTCTACCATACGCTTTTGCTGAGATACCCCGTCATAGAAGATTTCAACGGTTACAGGGCTTGATGTACCTTCCAGCTTAACAACATCACTCTTTCCTTTGCTAAGTGTTTTGCTGTATACATTTGAACCGTTCACGCTTACCTGAACAACCGCACTATCTTTGTCCTTTGGTCCATAAAGTGTAAGCATTGTGCTTTTTTTCTTTACAGGCGGTTTCTCAACGATTGGTTCATCATTATTCCCATTACCGGAATTTTCATTTGAAGAAGGCTTATCCTCTTCAGGTTTTTCGTTTTCCTCGGGGCCTTTACTTACAAAAAATGTAATTCTGTCACCTTTTTTAACAGATACGCCTGCCTCAGGCTCTTGCCTTATTATTGAATTGGTTGGAATAGTATCGCTGAATTCCTCTTCAAAAACTGCTTTTAGTCCTAGTTCTTCCATTTCCAGTTCAACTTCGCGTGAATCTTTATATCTGGTGTAATTTTTGAGAATTATTTCAGAACTTCCGCCACTGATTTCGACCGTGATTACAATAACCTCTTTTTTCTTTACCTTGCTTCCTGCTGCCGGGTCTTGAGAAATAATCGTACCCTTTGCTGAACTATTTTCAACGGTTTTGCCCCTTACAATGTTAAACTTATAGTCCATATCTTCATCATCAATATCAACATAGTCAGCAATTGCTTTGTCATATAGCATACCCTCGATTTCAGGGATTTCAACGGTTTCATTGCCGGCAAACATACCACCTAATCCGGTTATGGATAAAAATGCTACCGAAATCAAAGATATTACTAAAATCGCACATATAATCGCAATTGTTATTACTTTTCTTTCTTTTTTCTTGTCAATCTGTGCAGACGAAGTTTTTTCGGGAATGCTTTTTTTATTCATAGGCTGTTCCACACTTTCCTCCTTGGGTTCTATCTTAACCGCAGGCATCTTGATTGTTTTGCCTTCATTTACGATTTCCTCAATAATTTCTTCTGCAACCTCGCGATTGGGGTCATTCAAAACATTTTCAAGTTCATCAATCATCTCGCTTGCATTCTTATATATTCCGGAAACCTCTTTACTCATAGCTTTAAGAACAACTCTTTCCAAAGAAAGCGGAATACTTAAATTTCGTTCTCTTGG
>JAZNAJ010000011.1:0-2518 GCA_045586445.1 Clostridia bacterium
ATAATTATCATTATGATGGTGAAGACTTGGATTTGGATGATGAAGAGTTTTTTGACGAAGATTTTGAGGAAAATTTTGAAGAAGATGCAGAATACTATGAAGACGAAATTGACGATGATGACGATAATGAAATGGAATTTGACTTTGGTGAGTTTTTTGGGCAGAGATAGGGCAGGGGCATCAATTAGCTGAAGTTCGAACTGCCTAATGTAACCTCGCCGGATTTTAGCACCATAGTACTGCCATTTTCAAGACTGACAATCAGATTTCCTTCACAGTTTATATCAGATGCAATGCCAGAATAAGTTTCACCATCTTTGATGAAACTTATTTTTTTGTTTAATATGAGCGAATATCCTTTATATTCTGTAATCAAGGAAGAAACATCTTCGCTCATATAGATTTTGTGAAGCTCGGTTAATATGCTTGCAATAATTTGATTGCGGGTGATTTCTTTTGGAAAAACCGAGGCTGCAATTTGTCGAAGTTCTTCAGGAAAATCAGTAGTTTTTGTGAAAACATTAACCCCAATACCAAGAATAATAGCATTTTGATAAGGCGAATTTGTCAGGGCAATATTTTCAGCTAAAATTCCACATACTTTTTTGCCATTTGCAAAGACATCATTTACCCATTTGATTTTGGGCGCGGTATGGCAAAGGTTGGTCAGTGTGCGGCAGACGGCAATCCCTGCCACAATGGTCAGGTAGGCAGGTGATATAACTATTTTGTCAGGGTAAAGGAGAAGACTCATATATATACCCGTGCCTTGAGGTGAGAAAAAGTCCCGACCAAGGCGCCCTCGACCCTGCGTTTGCTTGTCGGCAATAACAACTGTTTCGTGGGGTGCATTTTGCCTTGCCATATTTTTTGCAAAAGTGTTTGTAGAGTCAACAGTTTCAAGAATAATTATGTTTTGAGATGAAGTGGAGTGTAACAAAGAAACAATCCCTTCTTTTGACAGTAAATCACCCATTTTATGCACCTCCGATACAATAAAACAAGTATATCATAGCAACAAAGCAATCGTCAACCAAAATATAAGAATAAATAAAATGCATCATTTTCTTATTCAAAAATGCAAAAAAATGTTGACAAGCAGGAAAAATTGTGCTAATATATTACGGTAACCGCGCAAGAAAGGTTTTCAAAAGTCCGCAAGGCACCTGAATTGGCGAGTCTTGGGTAATAGGAGGGATTACGAGTATGTACGCAATTATTGAAACAGGCGGCAAGCAGTACAAGGTTCAGGAAGGCGATTTTGTTTTCGTTGAGAAACTTGATGTTGAAGCTGGTGATACAGTTACAATCGACAAGGTTTTGGTTGTAGCAAATGACGATGATATCAAGGTTGGTGCTCCTTATGTTGAGGGCGCAACTGTTGAAGCTTCTGCTGTTAAAAACGGCAAGGAAAAGAAGATTATCGTTTACAAGTATAAGGCTAAGAAGGGTTACCACAAAAAGCAGGGACACAGACAGCCTTACACAAAGCTTGAAATTAAGAAAATCAACGGCTAATTGTTGATTTGAAACATTGAATTTTTCTAAGAGAGGTGAATATAATGGCTCATAAGAAGGGTGTCGGTAGTACCAAGAACGGTAGAGATTCTGAGTCCAAACGCTTAGGTGCCAAGAAGGGTGACGGCCAACATGTTTTGGCAGGCAATATCTTGGTTAGACAGCGCGGAACTAAAATATACCCCGGAACTAATGTAGGCAAGGGCAGTGATGATACTTTGTTTGCTTTGGTAAACGGTCAAGTTAAGTTTGAACGCAAGGGTAAGGATAAGAAACAGGTTTCTGTTTACGAAATCGTTCAGTAAGTTAAGCCGAATAAAACAATCAGTGCACGCAACCTTGCGTGCACTTTGTATATTTTCGAAATTTTTAAAGGAGGGGAAGTCGTGTTTAAGGATACCTCAAAGATATTTATACAAGCTGGCAAGGGCGGTGACGGAGCAGTTACCTTTCATCGTGAAAAGTATGTTGCTGCAGGCGGTCCCGATGGCGGTGATGGCGGCAACGGTGGCAATGTTGTTGCGGTTGCAGATAAGGATGTCAGCACTTTGCTTGATTTCAGATACAAAAAGAAATATGTTGCACAAGACGGTGGAAATGGCAGAGATGGCAGACGCAGCGGTAAAAATGGTGAGGATTTAATAATTAAGTTCCCCTGTGGTACGATTATACGCGATTCCGAATCGGGCAAGGTGATTTGCGACCTTAAAACTGATGGCGATAAATTTATTATTGCCAAGGGCGGTAGCGGTGGATGGGGAAATTCCCATTTTGCAACGGCAACAAGGCAGACCCCCAAGTTCGCAAAATCCGGACTTCCGGGTGACGAAAGAGAAATCACCCTTGAACTTAAACTCATAGCCGATGTTGGGCTTTTGGGGTTCCCTAATGTAGGCAAATCAACATTTTTGTCGGTGGTAAGTGATGCAAGACCAAAGATTGCAAACTATCATTTTACTACACTTGTTCCCAACCTTGGCGTGGTTAAACTCGGTGAGGG
>JAZNAJ010000012.1:0-3295 GCA_045586445.1 Clostridia bacterium
GAAGCAGGCGGGGTTTTGGATATGGATACAAAAGTTATATCCACTATTACATCACATGGCCCTGGTTACCTCAATAAAGATAAGGAAAAAATTGTTGGTTTTCAGACTGAAAAGCCATTTAAGCGTGCGCTTATGCCCTATGGTGGAATTCGTATGGCAGAAAAAGCTTGCGCAGACAACGGTTACACCATTGATGAGGATGTAAAGGAGTTCTTTTCAACTCACAGAAAGACTCACAATGCCGGCGTTTTTGATGTGTACACTCCCGAAATGAGAGCGTGTCGTTCAAGTCACATTATTACTGGTCTTCCCGATGCTTACGGCAGAGGCCGTATCATAGGTGACTACAGAAGAGTTGCACTTTACGGTGTTGACAGACTTATCGCTGACAAGATGGAACAAAAAGAAACCACTCGTTCAGCAATGTATTCAAATGTTATTCGTGACAGAGAAGAACTTTCCGAGCAGATTCGGGCACTCCAAGACCTTAAGACAATGGCTGCAAGCTATGGCTTTGATATTTCAATGCCAGCAAAAGATACCAAGGAAGCTATTCAATGGTTATACTTTGGTTATCTCGGTGCAGTTAAGGAACAAAATGGCGCTGCTATGTCACTTGGCAGAACTTCTACCTTCCTTGACATATATTCAAGCAGAGATATTGCAAATGGTGTTTATACTGAGTCTGAAATTCAAGAAATGGTTGACCACTTCATTATGAAACTCCGTCTTGTTAAATTTGCTCGTACGCCTGAATACAATGCACTTTTCTCAGGCGACCCGCAATGGGTTACAGAATCAATCGGCGGTGTTGCAATTGACGGCAGACATATGGTTACAAAAATGTCATATCGTTATCTTCATACACTTACCAACCTTGGTCCTGCACCTGAGCCAAACCTCACTGTACTCTGGTCAACAAGACTTCCCGAGAACTTCAAGAAGTATTGCGCTCGTATCTCTATCGAAACATCTTCTGTTCAGTATGAGAACGATGACCTTATGAGATTTACACACGGTGATGATTACGCTATTGCTTGTTGCGTATCTTCAATGAGGGTCGGCAAAGAAATGCAGTTCTTTGGTGCTCGTGCAAACCTTGCAAAATGTCTTCTTTACGCTATCAACGGTGGTGTTGACGAAGTTTCTGGAAAGCAGATTGCCCCCGAATATCGTCCTATTACCTCTGAATATCTCGATTATGATGAAGTAATGCTCAGATATGACGAGATGATGAAATGGCTTGCAGGTGTTTATGTAAACACGCTTAACATCATCCATTATATGCACGATAAGTATTGCTACGAAAAGCTTCAGATGGCTCTTCACGACAAGAATGTTACTCGTTGGTTTGCAACCGGTATTGCAGGTCTTTCAGTTGTGGCAGACTCACTCTCAGCTATCAAGTACGCAAAAGTTAAGGCAATCCGCAACGAGGAAGGTATTGCTGTTGACTATGAAGTTGAAGGCGACTTCCCCAAATATGGTAACGATGACGACCGCGTTGATGAAATTGCTTATGATATTGTTCACAGATTTATGGAACATATCAGAAAGAACCACACATACCGTGATAGTATCCCTACTACCTCTATCCTTACCATCACTTCAAATGTAGTTTATGGTAAGGCAACAGGGGCTACACCTGACGGTCGTAAGAAGGGCGAGGCTTTTGCTCCCGGTGCTAACCCAATGCACAGAAGAGATACCCACGGTGCAGTTGCTTCACTTGCAACAGTATCAAAAATGCCCTTTATTGATGCACAGGACGGTATTTCAAATACATTCTCAATCATACCCGGTGCGCTCGGTAAAGATGACCAAATCTTTGCAGGCGACATTGATATTGACCTTGATTGCAGCAATGGTGCTTGTGCTTCACCCACTCTTTTTGAGGGGCTTGACACAGACGCACAGTAAATAAAATAATTTCCAATAACATTAAGGAGGAATTTAACTATGGCAGCAACACAAAATCAGGTAGATAATTTGGTATCTCTTCTTGACGGTTATGTTCAAAAAGGCGGTCACCATCTCAATGTAAATGTATTCACAAAGGAAACACTTCTTGACGCTCAGGCTCATCCTGAAAGATATCCTCAGCTCACAGTTCGTGTAAGTGGTTACGCAGTTAACTTTATAAAGCTTACCAAAGAACAGCAGGACGAGGTTATTTCAAGAACTTTCCATGATAAAATCTAAGTCAATGAAAGGACTTATCCATTCCTTGGAAAGTTTCGGCACTGTTGACGGGCCAGGCATCCGTTATGTAGTATTTATGCAAGGCTGCCCCTTGCGTTGTGCTTATTGTCACAATCCGGATACTTGGCAGATTGGCAGCGGAAAAGAAATAACTTCCGAAGAAATTATTGCCGAATACAACAAAAATCGATCTTTTTACAAAAAAGGTGGCATCACAATCACAGGCGGCGAGCCTCTGCTTCAGATTAACTTTTTGATTGACCTTTTCAAGAAGGCAAAGGCGGATAAAATCCACACCTGTATTGACACATCAGGCATCACATTTAATCCTGATGACAGTTCTTATATATCAAAGCTTGACGAACTTATGGACTTCTGTGATCTTGTTATGCTTGATATAAAACATATAGACCCTGAAAAGCATAAAGTACTTACCGGGAAAGAAAATTCAAACATTCTGGCTTTTGCCCGTTACCTGGAGGGTAAAAAAATATCTGTTTGGATTCGTCATATAGTTGTTCCCAACCTGACTGACAATCCTGACGATTTGAAAAGGCTGGGTGAGTTTATTGGCACCTTGTCTAATCTTAAAGCATTGGATGTACTCCCGTATCACACTATGGGGGTGAGCAAATATAAAGAGCTTGGGATTGCTTATCCGTTGGAAGGTGTTCCTGCGCTCGACCTCAAGGACGCAGTTCGTGCTAAGAAATTTATTCTCGAGGGGATACATAGTGTTCGTGATACTTAAAGTACTTATGCTATAAAAAATATGATGATGTCATTTACGACATCATCATATTTTTTATTTATACTTATGTGTGTCCAGTACGGCATATCAATGAATAGCCCTTTTTTGTACATCTATATTGCCTCTACATCTGTCAGACAAACTATCCTCGTGCATTATCCGCCCTGTTTCGTGGTGGTGTCAATTATTTTATAAATAATTAAAAATTTGTTGTATTTTTTCTTGACATAATCACAAAATTATGGTATACTAGTTTAGTCGTAAGTCAGGCGACATAGTACGGAGAGGTGTCCGAGTGGTTTAAGGAGCTAGTCTTGAAAACTAGTGATACGAAAGTACCCA
>JAZNAJ010000013.1:0-2848 GCA_045586445.1 Clostridia bacterium
GTGATTTCGGCAAATCGTCTTGCGGCAGATACCTTAAAGCCAGATGCCACAATCTTTATCGATGTTTCGCCCAAGGTGGCAATGGAGCGTATTTCAAACAACCGCCAAAGCACCGAAATTTACGAAACCTACGAACGGCTCAGCGCTGTTCGTCAGGGTTACTTTTCTGCCTTTGAAAAAATGAAGGATACGGAACGGATATTTGTTGTAGACGGCGACCAATCAATAGAAAAAATTGCCAAAGATATAGAAAAAATAGTGGTAAATGACATTTTTTTGGGCAAGATGTAAAAAGTGCAAACATACCGCTAAAAATTGTTGACAAAAAGGCGGTATTGTGATAAAATACTAAGGTAGATGACAGCTGCTATGGAATCTTTCCGCAGCAATAGTTATGAGTGTTTTCTGTTACTGACGGATTATGTGGAAAACCACAAGGGAGCAGGAAATTTAATTATGCCGACCGTCTGGGCAGTCCTGTAGCTACAGGGCGGCCCTTTTTGTGTTTTTACGGCAGAAATCAATCAGGAGGAAGAACTATGAAAAAAGTTGGAATTATTATGGGTAGCGACAGCGATTTACCCGTAGTTGAAAAGGCAATCACCACATTAAAGGATTTAGAAATCCCCTATGAGGTGCATATCTATTCTGCACACCGCACCCCTGTCGAGGCAAGGGATTTTTCACAGAACGCCCGCAAAAACGGCTTTGGTGCCATTATTGCGGCGGCAGGCAAGGCGGCACACCTTGCGGGTGCAATTGCGGCAAATACAACCGTACCTGTTATAGGTATTCCCATCAAGTCATCAACCCTTGACGGTCTTGATGCACTTCTTTCCACGGTGCAGATGCCAGGCGGTATCCCTGTTGCAACCGTGGCTATTGACGGGGCACAAAACGCAGCACTTCTTGCGGCACAGATTATCGCAGTTTCAGACGAAGCATTGGCGGCAAAACTCGATGCACAAAGAAAGTCCGCAATGGAAACAGTTCTTGAAAAGGACAACAAGATTTCACAGCAATACAACAACTAAAAAACTTTACACTATGAACGGAGGAAGACTATGGGCGGCTTTTTTGGAAGCATAAACAAAAATGGTGCAGTTGCAGATGTTTTCTTTGGTGCGGACTATCATTCGCATCTTGGCACTCGTCGGGGTGGCGTTGCCACATATGACAAAGAAATCGGATTGCAGCGTGAGATACACAATATAGAGAACTCACCCTTTCGCACCAAGTTTGACGATATATTCGATGAAATGAAAGGCACTTCGGCAATAGGTATAATTTCTGATTCTGACCCGCAACCCCTTTTAATCAAGTCCAACATCGGCACCTATGCAATTTGTACCATAGGCAGGATAAACAACACCGAGGAACTTATTAATCAATATCTGTCTTTCAGCGGCGGGCATTTTTCCGTTATGAGCGGTGGCAAGGTAAACAGCACCGACCTTATTGCGGCACTTATCAATCAAAAGAGCGATTTTGTCGAAGGCATCAAGTTTGCCCAGAACGCCATTGACGGTACAGCCTCAATCCTTATCCTCAAAGACGATGGCTCACTTATTGCGGCACGCGACCGCTTGGGCAGGCTTCCTGTCCTTGTGGGAAAAAACGACGATGGCTATGCTGTGTCCTTTGAGTCATTTGCCTACAAAAAGCTGGGCTACGAAGACGAAAAAGAGCTTGGTCCCGGCGAAATTGTGGAAATCACATTGGATGGAATAAATGTTCTTGCCGAAGCAGGCGAGGAAATGAAGATTTGCTCATTCCTTTGGACCTATTATGGATATCCGACTTCCAATTATGAGGGAATCAATGTGGAAACCATGCGTTACCGCAATGGTGAAATAATGGCGCAAAACGATATCGAAAGCGGCAAAGAAATGGATATCGACTATGTAAGTGGTGTTCCCGACTCAGGCACACCCCACGCAATCGGTTATGCCAACAAAAGCGGAATCCCCTTTGCAAGACCTTTCATCAAGTATACTCCCACCTGGGCGAGGAGCTTTACACCATCAGTTCAAAGCGAAAGAATAAAGATTGCAAAAATGAAGCAAATACCAATCCACGAGCTGATTGAAGACAAAAAACTTCTTTTCGTGGACGATTCAATAGTACGAGGTACCCAGCTTAAAGAAACCGTAGAGTTCCTCTACGAAAATGGTGCCAAAGCGGTGCATATGCGTTCTGCTTGCCCACCGATAATGCACAGTTGTAAGTACCTCAACTTCTCCCGTGCAACCAGCGAGATGGAGCTGATAGCCCGCAGAGTGATAATGGAACTCGAGGGCGAAGAAGGCTTCAAGCACCTGGAAGAATACAGCGACTCCTCAACCCAAAGAGGCAAAAACCTCCGCAACAAAATATGCCAGGACTTCAAATTTGCATCATTGGAATTTCAGTCATTAGAGGGCGCCATCAAAGCAATAGGGTTGCCGGAATGTAAGTTATGCACATATTGCTGGAACGGCAAAGGATAAAACATTTAAAAATATCCGCAGCGCACAAACTCTCACCGCTCGGAGTACCAACTCTGCACGCCTTCGGGTTCGGTTTGGGCACTGCAAATTATTTTTTAATATATTTTACTCGGCCAAGCATGGTCAGAAGTTAAAAACAAAATGGTAAATTATACAAATTTCTCATATACAGAAAGGAACAAAACTATGAAAAGCTTTAGCGAAAGTTACAAAGCTGCAGGCGTTGATATCACCGCAGGCTACAAGGCAGTTGAACTTATGAAGCAGCACATTGCAAGAACAATCACCAAGGGTGCGGCATCTGACATCGGTGGCTTCGGCGGTCTTTTTGTGATGGAAGTCGGATCGTAGCCATGTCG
>JAZNAJ010000014.1:0-7253 GCA_045586445.1 Clostridia bacterium
TGTTTAGCGGGCTCAGGTTTACACCACCATTGCCATCATAGGAAAACTCTATATCCTCTTGATTTTCTGAATAATCCAGTTCTTTGTACTTTTCATTTCCAACAACCACATAATCATCTGTTATTTCACCATAATATATCCTTGGTTGTTTGATTTGCGGAACGCCCTCAAACGATTTTGGCGGAATGTCTTTAATAAGAAACTGTGGTTGACCTTGGTTTGTTACTGTATTTATTGTGTTCATTGCAACACCAAAACCGTGTGTATAACGAAGTTTTCTGTTTATATAGGTATCTGCGGTGTCGCTAAGATTTTCTTTGGTTATTTCTCTTGGAGTTATAGCAACTGCAGTTTTTTTGCCGTTTATTTCATAAGGCACAATGTCGGTTTCCACAAACTTATAGTAGTTTCGTATACCTTGAATCTGATTTAAAACCGTCAAATTTGCAGACAGGTCTAAAATCCTTATATTCTCTGTAACTTCAGTATTTTCTTGCAGACTTTTGATTTCTAAATTATCTTTTACATCAAAAACCACATCATCAATATTGTCCAATCCGTAAGCCGCCTGCGTATATTTAATATTTGCGGCAATGTTTTCACTTTCTTTGATTACCTCATTTGGGGAAACAATTACATTTTGTACCGCAAATGCCAAAATTGCTGTCAAAATAAACACACCGGGGAACACCAATACCGTCTTAATGGCATTCTTGGTTGATTTTTTTGATATAAAGACTAAAAATAATATACTTAAAGCTATAATCAAAAACGGTGCAATTCGATAAAAGTTTAACCAAACTGCTTTGTCGGTATATCCTGCACCATTTAGTTCGCCAAAGCTCCCATACAAAATATTTTCAGCTTTAAACTTATAGGAAAAACAGTTAATTATAAGAAGTACCGCTAAATTTACAAGATTATGAATTGCAACCCTGCGTATGGATAAACATTCTCTGCCTGAATATCCCCCAAAAGCAGTGCACAAAAACCAATACAGTACAAAAACTAAGCAGCTGACAAATAGCCATGCACCAAAAATCACTTCAACTACTGCTTCTAAAAATGGCTTTTTGAACACAAAATATCCAATATCCTTATTAAAAACCGGGTCTGTTTGTCCAAAGGATTGAGCGTTGGAGAATACAAGAAACTTCTCCCACAAATTTCCGCTTATAATACTGCTTAGAATAATGGAAATCACTATGCTAAGCAGTAAAGAAAATCCAAGTTTTTCGATTATTGCCCGTTCTACATTCAATACTTTAAGATTGCGTCTTACAAATAAAATACTTAAAAAAACAATCAAAGCAAGTGATACAAAGCTTATTACACTTACACTGCCTTGAACAATCAAATTTTTGAAAAATATCGAGATGTAATTTTCGCCAATTTCTGCGATTTCTACATAATTAAAGAATATTTTTCCTATAGCACCTATTAAAAATACGATGACTACTGAAACAATAATCACAATCATCTTTTTGGAAATAATACCTCTTCCATTGTTGTTATCCTTCCAAAAATCTTTTGCATCAACCATAAGCAATACACCCCTTTTGTTATATGATTATTCTGTATCAATTATTGCGTCAACAAATTCTTCAGGATTAAATAAATCGATATCGTCAATTCCTTCACCAAGTCCAATAAGCTTTACGGGTATCGAATATTCATTCTTAACCGCAAAAACAATCCCGCCTTTTGCAGTTCCATCAAGTTTTGTTAAAATTATTCCTGTTATGTCTGCTGCTTCTTTGAATTCTTTCGCCTGACAAACCGCATTTTGACCAGTTGTTGCGTCAAGAACAAGCAAAACCTCTTTTGAAGAGTCAGGAAGTTCTTTTTCGATTATTCGATATATCTTCTTAAGTTCATCCATCAGATTCTTCTTGTTGTGAAGTCTGCCTGCGGTATCACAAAGTAAAACATCCGCACCGCGCTTTTTTGCAGCACCTATTGCATCAAAAATTACTGCCGCAGGGTCAGAACCTTCCTGTTGTTTTATTATATCAGCATTTGCTCTCTCGGCCCACACCTCAAGCTGCTCAATTGCTGCAGCTCTGAAGGTGTCAGCTGCGGCAATGACTACTTTTTTGCCTTGCTCTTTATACATATTGGCAAGTTTGCCAATTGATGTGGTCTTTCCAACTCCATTAACACCTATAACCATTACAACTGCAGGCTTACCTTTTAATTCAAGGCTATTATCCCCATCTGTCAAGATTTCAACAAGAATTCTTTTTAGTTCGCTATTTAATTCGACACTTTCAATAATATGTTTTTCTTTTGCAACGCATCTGAGTCTTTCAATAATTTCGCAAGAGGTATTGACGCCCATATCTGCCATTATAAGTGCTTCTTCAAGTTCTTCAAACAGTTCCTCATCTACATTTTTAAAAGACTTGATTACATTTTCAAGTTTTGAACTTACAGATTCTTTTGTCTTTGCAAGACTTTCTTTAAGTTTGCCAAATAATCCCATTATTCTGTCACCTCGTCAATGTTTAATGCAAGGAGTTTGGATATACCCTTCTCTTGCATAGTTACACCGTATAATATGTTGGCTGCCTCCATGGTGCCGCGGCGATGAGTAACCACGATAAACTGTGTTTTCTTGCTGTATTTTTTCAGATAATCTGCGTATCTGTAAACATTTACATCATCCAAAGCTGCCTCGATTTCGTCCAGGATACAAAACGGGGTAGGACGGACTTTAAGTATTGCAAAAAGTAATGCAATTGCTGTAAATGCTTTCTCGCCACCAGACAAAAGCGACAGGCTTTGCAGTTTTTTTCCTGGTGGTTGTGCTTCAATTTCGACACCACTTTCCAAAACATCATCAGGATCAGCAAGGCTCAGTGTTGCTTGACCGCCACCAAAAAGCTCACGGAATACCGAGTTGAAGCTCTTGCTTATAACGCTGAATTGTTCTGAAAATTGTTTCTTCATTATATCAAGCATTTCGTTGATTAATCCTTCAAGCTCGCCTTTTGCCTTTTCCAAATCATTGGTTTGCTCGGTAAGGAAGTCAAAGCGTTCCTTAACATTTTTATATTCTTCAATTGCATCAATATTTATACTTCCCAATGCTTTGATTTTGCCTTTCAGGCTTGAAATTTCACGATTTGCTTCGGTTAAATTTATGTCCTCTGTTGTGCGTACTTTAAGTGCCTCGCTGTATGTAAGCTCATATTCTTCCCACAGATGCGCAAAGATTCCGTCAAGTTTAACCTCGATATTCTCTTTTTTTGTTTCAGCCTTAACCTTTTGTTGACCTAATGTAAAGAGTTTTTCCTTGGTATCTTTTATACTCTCCTGTAATTCACGAATTTTAAGTTCAGCATCTTTTCGAAGTTTTGACAATTCGTCAATGCGTTTTTCAATTTCGATAGCTTTCTCACCCAACAAATCAAGAGCTTTGCGATTTGCTTCAATTTCGGCATTGATTTCTGAAATCTTTTGTGTAAAACCATCTATTTGCTGTTGCTTTTCCGTAATCTCAGCAATGATTTCTGATTTCTCGGATAGTACACTTTGCCGTCTTTCTTCCTGATGCTCAATATCTTTTAAAACAGCATTTTCTTCAATTGTAACCTTTACAATCTGGTCTTGCTTTTGTTGAATTTCGCCCAGAATTTTATCGGTATCCAATTGTTTGCCTTGTGTATTAAGGCGAAGTTCTTCAATCTCTTTTTCAAGAGTAACAATGTTTTCTTTAGATAATAAAATGTCGTTATTTATTTCCGTTACCCGTTGATTTACTGTTTCAATGTCCTTAAGAAGGTTTTGCTTGCTTTCCTCTGCCTCGGCAAGGTATTTATCACTATGCTCAACTTCAGCACTGATTTTAATGTATTCTTCATTTATAGCTCTTAAATTATTCTGTGCATTTTCTAAATCAACTGAAGTTTTTTCAATCAGTTTTGAAGCTGATATTTTTTCGTTTTCTATACCTTCAAGTTCAGCATTTATTTTTGCAATTTCCTCGGTAAGTGTGTCAATTTCGGCTTTTCTTGACAAAAATCCTGAATTTTTGCCAACACTTCCACCGCTCATTGCTCCACCTGCTTGCATAACTTCGCCATCAAGCGTTACTATGCGGAATTTATGCCCGCTTTTTGCAGCCATACGGATAGCATTGTCAATATTGTCAGCAACAACTGTTGCTCCGAGAACATTCCCCACAACGCCATCATACACAAGGTCAAAATCCACCAATTCCTTTGCGATAGCTATATAGCCCTGCATTTTGGAAACATCTGACACATCTATTCTACGGGATTTAACCGTTGAAATAGGCATAAAAGTTGCTCTGCCCAAATGATTTGTTTTTAAATAGTTTATTGCTGCCTTTGCATCCTGCTCGTTCTCGGTAACAATATTCTGGCTGACAGATGCCATTGCTGTTTCAATTGCGGTAATATACTTTTTGTCCGTAGTAATAAGTTTTGACAAAGGTCCATATATCTTATACCCCTTAAGCGGACCTTGACTGTGCGCTGTCATAACCGACTTGACACTACGATTATAACCATCAAAATCGTTTTCCATATCTTCAAGAACACTCTTTTTTGATGTGCGTCTGTTTAGTTCTGTTAAAGCAGTATTCTTTTTGTCGGTCAATAATGCTAAGGTATTTGTTGTATTTTTATATTGTTCTGTAGCAATATCGTTTTTTTCTTGTGCTGAAGATAGTTCAGCCAGAATTCTTTCAAGGTTTTCTTTGAGCTTTTTATTTTCCTCATTAATTTCTATGTAATTGTTGTTTTTGGTTTTAAGCTCGTTTTCTGCATTTTCACTTTCTGTCTTAAAATTATCAATTAAAATATTGTAATTAACAATTTTACTTTGAAGAGAGCTGATTTCTGCAGTTTTATCGATGATTTTTGTTTTAAGTTCCTCAACATTTTGGGAATTCTCGGCAAAAACCTCGTTTATTTTTTCAAGGTCAATTTCAAGTGTTTTTTTTCTGTCAGTGATGACATTCTTTTCTTTTTTTAATTCAGAAATCGATTTATCATAGGTTTCAACAAGAACATCTAATTGTTCAATACCTCTTTTACACTTTTGAATCTCCAAGTCTATTCTTTCAATATTTTTGTTAAAGTGCTCGATATTGGAAAGCGAAAGGTTAATGCTGTTATTGCTATCCGAGGTTTGTTCAATTGCCGTTTCTTTTGTTTGACGCAGTTCTTCGATTTCGCCATCAAAATCCGAAATTTTAGAATAAAGGTCATTTA
Organism: Clostridia bacterium; assembly: GCA_045586445.1. Lineage (GTDB taxonomy): Bacteria > Bacillota > Clostridia > Monoglobales > Monoglobaceae > SIG440. The sequence goes on from JAZNAJ010000014.1 coordinate 5,244, forward strand.
TCAAAACTTCGGTTTTTTCAGTATCGTTTTGCATAACCGATATGCTTTCCGAAACTGCATCATATTCTTTTTCGATATTTTGGAGGTCTGTTTTTAATTTTTCAATAGAAACAACAGAAGCATTTACTTCTATTTCTTTTAGCTCATCACGAAGAATTAAATATTTTTTCGCCTTTTCAGATTGGTTTTTTAATGGCTCAAGCTGCCCTTCCAACTCTATCATTATATCGTTTACACGAGTCAGATTTTCGTTTGTGCGTTCCAGTTTTTTTTCTGCCTCGTTTTTACGGTATTTGTATTTTGTGATGCCTGCAGCTTCTTCAAAAATTCTGCGTCTGTCCTCGGATTTGTTGCTTAAAATTTCGTCAATTTTTCCCTGACCAATAATTGAATAACCTTCTCTGCCCAATCCTGTATCCATAAACAACTCATATATATCTTTAAGTCGGCAAGCATTGTGATTTATAAAATATTCACCTTCGCCACTGCGATAAACTCGTCTGGTGACAGTTACTTCCTCATAATCTAAGGGAAATAATCTCTCAGAATTATCCAAAACCAACGAAACTTCGGCAAAGCCTTGTGCTTTACGCACTTCAGTACCGGAAAATATAACATCTTCCATACGGCTTCCGCGAAGTGATTTTATGCTTTGTTCACCCATAACCCATCTTATGGCATCAGATATATTACTTTTTCCTGAGCCATTCGGGCCTACAATTGCAGTAATCCCCGGATTGAAATCAAGATATATTTTATCTGCAAAGGATTTAAATCCTTGCAACTCCACACTTTTAAGATACAAACTAATACCTCCCTATTTAAAAAGCAATATTTTATTGCTTTCTTAAACCAAAAGGGCTGTCCTTGTAAAGACCATAAAAACTTACGGTCTAATTTGACGCCCTTGGTATAAAACTATTCTTCCAGTCCTTCGGGACTTTCTATCGGTTCTTCGGTTTTTCCTTTTTTAAGTATTTTAACATCTTCTGCATTCAAAAGTTTGAAAACAGGTTCTTCGTTTGTTCCAAACTTAACCTTTATCAAACTTTTAAGCACAAATGTTTCTGTTACATAACCCTGTTCGCCTTGGTATTCAACAAGCGAACCTTTTGAAGGGACTTTTTTAAGAAGGTCTTCATAAGCATTCTGCTCATACTGAAGACAGCACATAAGCCTTCCGCAAATACCGGAAATTTTTGTTGGATTAAGCGACAAGGATTGGTCCTTTGCCATGCGAATTGATACCGGGTGAAAATCGTTTAAGAAAGTGGAGCAACAAAGTGTGCGTCCACAACTGCCAATCGCCCCCAAAGTTTTAGCTTCATCCCTAACGCCCATTTGTCTGAGCTCAATTCGAGTTTTAAACACGCCCGCTAAACTCTTTACAAGATCGCGGAAGTCAACTCTGCCGTCTGCTGTAAAATAAAACAGAATTTTGCTGCCATCAAATGTATATTCGGTATTAACAAGCTTCATATCAAGCTTATGTTCACGAATTTTTTCTAATGCAATATCAAATGCTTCTTTTTCTTTAATTTTATTTTTTTCCAATCTGTCATAGTCTGCGTTGGTTGCCGGACGAATTATAGGCTTAAGTGGTGCAACTATTTCGTCTTCAGCAATTTCGCGATTTGGCGTAGCAACCGTTCCAAATTCAACGCCCCTGGCAGTTTCAACAACAACGCCCTGACCAACTTGAAGTTTGCTGCCTCTGGGGTCGAAGTAATATACCTTGCCAACTTTATTAAACTTTACTCCTATAACCTCTGTCATTTATAGCCTCCCATAATTCTAATCCAAGGCACTGCGAAACAGCACCTATACCTATATTCTTTGATTGAAAATCTTGGTATTTAATAATTAATTCAAGCAATTTAACCGCAGATTTTGAGGAAATGCTGTTTGAGAACTTTTCGAGTTTGGCAACCTTGTCCTGATTTAAGATATTCTCACAATCATTACTTTTTTTCAGATACATAATGTCCCTGAACAAATCCTGCATGACAT
>JAZNAJ010000015.1:0-2122 GCA_045586445.1 Clostridia bacterium
TTCGTTCCGGCTGTCCCAGCTATCCCACAAACATCCATCAATGACCGTTGTTAGATGGCTACCCGTGCCGATAACAAAAATGCCTTGCGGATGATCTTTGCAGAAATCGTCCACGCAATAGCAATCCGGGCAACTGTCCGGGATAGTCCGTCTTTTGAAGCCTTGATTTTTTAAGTAGGCTGTTGTGATTGCGTTGCTCGATGGCATATCACCGTTCAACAGACCGAACAGGCACAAGTCAAGGTAGGTGTCCATCCACCCTTTACCGGTTGCTGTGGAAATCGCCCTGACTGTACAATCCCCGACAAGTTTTCCTTTCGGGTTTGGGTTGTGATACTGCCACATTTTCGCCACCGCCTTTCTCAAATGCTGATTGCTCAATAAAGCCATCGTTAATAAGCTCCATAATGGTCAAGTAAACTGTGGTAAATGGCATAAGGCTGAAATTTTCCTTGCTTTTTATATATTCTTCGATGGTCAAAAAATCGCCTCCTTTTCTGCTGAAAGCATAACAAAAAAATTGCACTCACACAATGAAGTGCAAGTGCAATTTTCGTGAAACTTTCGGGAAATGTTATTGTTTTTCTTTCGTGTGTGGCTCGTCTGTTAAATCGCCTCTGTTTTCATCATATTCAAACATATCTCCAATATTGATTGAATTATAGACGGTTTCAGAAACATAGAAATCTTCTGTCAGCCATTCACCATCTTCAAACGATTTAATGAAAATTACCCATCTTTCGGGGTAATAGACAGTGTACGGAACCATTGTAGTGGTTGATGTTTTTCCGTTGTATATTACCACTGGATACACGGAAACGGTTACAAACGCATCTCTATGTTCTTTGTCATAAACCTCTCCACTTGTTATTTTGGGACTACAAGCCGATAAAAGCAAAACAAGTGCCACCAAAACCAAAATAAACCATTTTTTCATTTTTGTGCCTCCTTCTGGGTAATAACCCTTGACTTGATTGTAATACATCGAAAACATATTGTCAACAACTTTTCAACAAAAAACACCCTGCCAAAAGGCAGGGCATTCTTTACATATGTCTTTCTAACCTATCAATAGCCTTGTACACTATATTTTTGATTTGCCTGTCAGACATATCATATTTTTCTGCAAGCTGTTCATAGGTCGCAGACCGAAATAGTCTATCAGCCACAATTAGGCGGTCTCGTTCATTAAAAATCCACTGGTCAATGAGGTATTGCAGTTCAGACCTTGACAGATTATATGCTTCTGTACTTTTCCGCAAGATAGACCACCTCCATCGGCTCACCGTTTGAATTTTTCAAGCCCTCTGCAAGTTCAATTTCCAATTTTACACCCTGGCTGATTTCACTTGCCACAATCAGCTTGTCGCACATTTCCAAAATATCAAAACACAGTGCGATTTTATTTTCATACGGGATTTCTCCATATTTCAAGTGCGAAAAAGCCAAAAGTGGGCAGATATAGCAATTATCCAAATCGGTAACTTGCAAATCGTGTGTGATTTTCTTTGCTCGTTCAAGGTTGGCTGGGTCGCCACCAAATCGATGTGCCACATAATAAAGTGCCATTACATAATCACCTTCATTTCCTTTCGGTTGCCTCGCAAGATGATTTCCTGCGGTACATAACTTGACGGGGTGAGCATCGCCCGTGCCGCATATCCACCGTAGGCAAGCCAGCTGGTCATAGAGACCACCTTGAACGGCTTTAGGCTGACTTTGTTGTTCTGCAAGTCAATGGATATTTTGCTCGGTTGCGTGGTGTAGGCTTTGTGTGTATGCCCCAAAACAAGGCAATCCATACCGTCTACCACATAGCCGAATTTCTCACCACGGTTGACCGCTGAACCAGTAGAACCGCCACCGCCTGCGCCATGGGTTACAACAAAAGTATATGTAGGGTTCTTTCTGCCATCGCCCTCTTTTTTACCAAACCGCAAACAGAGGAAAGCCATATTTTCCCGGTACAGATGTTCCAAATCCAGCTTGCACATAATGTCATAGGTGGGGTCATCGTCAGCATCTTTTCCGCTTCTCCGTTCGTGGTTTCCGTTAACCGCACAAAGGATTTTATGCTTGATTGGCTTTAACGTTTCAGCCATTCGCCGCTTTTGCTCACGGG
>JAZNAJ010000016.1:0-9154 GCA_045586445.1 Clostridia bacterium
CTCCGCTTTTACTATGTCAGCTATCTTGCAACCCCAAGATGCTTCATTTTATCAATATCAAAACTCTCAGGGATGTAGCCCTCGATATAATCAAGCAGGGCTGAAGAATTGTCAAACACCTTATAAAGTCCCAAAGACGAATCCCGCATAAAGCCTTTGTCAACAAGCCCCGACAGTGTACTGATTATCGGGTCAAAATACCCGTCGGTATTAAGAATGGTAATTGCTTTGTTGTGTCGGGCAAGTTGTTTAAGGGTGAGTATCTCAAAAAACTCGTCAAAAGTTCCTATGCCACCGGGGGTTATAACAAAGGCATCTGAAAGGTCTTCAAGAATTTCCTTGCGGTCCCGCATCCCGGTTGTTCGGATAAGCTCGGTACAATTTGGGTACAAAACTCCATCTGCGGCAAAAAACAAGGGCGCAACCCCGATGATTTTACCTTCAAAGCGGTCAGCACCACGGGCAACCGCCCCCATAAGTCCCGATGTTCCTCCGCCAAAAACCAAGGAGTGCCCGCGCCTTGCGATTTCTTCACCCAATGCCTCGCCCTCCAAAATGTAGTTTTTATCTATTTCATCACTTGATGCACCATAAACACAAATATTCACAGAAACAACCTCCGTTTCGCAATATAAATCTTACTTAAGTATAACACAAAAATCCTAAAAATGCCAGCACTTTTATTGACATTTTTCCCGGTGCGTAGTATAATTTTTACATCAAATTGGAGGATTACCCAGATGACAAATTCAAATATATACAAAAACATAGGGATTTCGGACGAGCTTTTTGCTTTTGGCGAAAGAGTTTTAAGCTCTCTGGAAGACAGATTCAAGGAAATTGACCATAACGCAGAGTTCAATCAGGTTAAGGTTATTTCTGCAATGCAGAAAAATCGTGTTGATGCGGCGTGCTTCACCGAATCAACGGGCTATGGCTATGACGATGTGGGCAGAGATACCCTTGAAAAGGTATATGCCGATTGCTTTGGCACAGAAGACGCCCTTGTAAGACCGCAAATCACTTGCGGTACACACGCTCTTGCCCTTGCACTCAGCGCAAACCTCAGACCGGGTGATGAACTTTTATCACCGGCAGGCAAGCCCTATGACACATTAGAGGGGGTTATTGGAATCCGCTCTTCCCCAGGCTCTTTGGCTGAATACGGAGTGGTATACCGTCAGGTGGATTTATTGCCCGACGACAGCTTTGATTATGACAAAATTCGTGATGCCATAACCGAAAGAACCAAGCTGGTTACAATCCAAAGGTCAAAGGGTTATCAAACCCGTGAAACCTTTTCGGTGGAAAAGATTGCAAAACTTATCAAATTTGTCAAAGAAATAAAACCCAATGTGATTTGTATGGTTGATAATTGCTATGGCGAATTTGTAGAGAGGGTTGAACCATCTGACTTTGGTGCAGACATGATAGTCGGCTCGCTTATCAAGAACCTTGGCGGCGGACTTGCACCATCGGGCGGATATATTTGCGGAACAAAGGAGTGCATCGCAAACTGTGGCTACAGATTGACCGCACCCGGACTTGGCAAGGAAGTCGGTACCAATATGGGGATGATGCGTCAGTTTTACCAAGGCTTGTTTATGGCACCAACTGTTGTAGCTGGTGCACTTAAGGGGGCAATCTTTGCGGCAAATGTTTATGAACGCCTTGGTTTCAGGTGTGTACCAAACAGCACCGAGTCCCGTCACGACATAATCCAGGCAGTGGAGCTTAAAACTCCTCAGAATGTAATTGCGTTTTGCAAGGGTATTCAGGCGGCAGCACCGGTTGACAGTTATGTAACACCAGTTCCAGGTGATATGCCGGGATATGATTCGCAGGTAATTATGGCGGCAGGTGCTTTTGTTCAGGGCTCGTCTATTGAGCTTAGTGCTGATGCTCCGCTGCGAGAACCCTATGCGGTTTACTTCCAGGGTGGCATAACCTGGGCACACGCAAAGCTGGGTATACTAAAATCTGTTCAGGCAATGATTGATGAAGGACTTATTGATATTAAAAAACTTGATAAATAAAAGGAGAAATTATATATATGTGGTTAATAATAGCAATTATAGCAATGCTTTGCTGGAGCGGTTCAGACTTTTTCAGCAAACTTGGTTCAAAGCCAAGCGACAAGTACAGTCATTGGAAAATGGTAATGGCAGTAGGTTTTGTTATGGGTGTTCACGCATTTTATGAGATTGTTACAGGAACATCTATCACTATGCAGGACATAATCTACTATCTGCCTGCATCTTCAATGTACATACTGTCCATGATTTTTGGATATGTATCTCTCAGATACATTGAGCTTTCGATTTCGTCGCCAATCTGCAACTCATCGGGTGCCATAGCGGCAATTCTGTGTTTTGTTGTTTTGGGACAGACAATTGATTCGCTTTCAACCATTGGGGTTGTTGTGGTTTCTCTTGGCGTACTTCTTCTTGGCGTTGCCGAATATACCGAAGATGCCGAGGCAAAGGCTCTTCGCCAGATGAAGTCCAACAGAAAGTACACAAAGAGCGTTCTTGCAATTCTTTTGCCGATTTTGTACTGCCTGATTGATGCCATGGGAACATTCTTTGACGCACTTATCCTTGAAGAGGGAAATACCTTTATGGCAAATGTGTTCCATTACCTTGATGAGGATGTTGCCAATGTTGCATATGAACTTACATTCCTGTTTATGGCGGTTGTGGCGTTTATCTATGTGTTTGTAATCAAAAAACAAAAACTGACAGGCTTAAACTTAAAAGAGGAGGGGCCCAAGGGTATCGCTGCTGTTTGTGAAACAGCAGGTCAGTTTGCTTATGTATATGCTCTTGCGGCAAATCCTGTGGGTGCAGCACCTATTATTTGCGCATATTGCGTTATCTCGTCGCTTTGGAGCGGGATTTTCCTTAAGGAACGACTCTCTTGGAAACACTACGCTTCTCTTGTTGCGGTATTTGCCGGAATAATCATTATGGGCGTGGCAGAAGGCCTGGCAGAAATGTAGCAGAAGATTAAGAATTTAAAAATACTATTATTTTTTGAAAAGGACAGTTGTTTGCTGTCCTTTTTTGTATTTCCTTGTTTTAATTCCTCAAACCATCCAAAAAACCATCAGATTTTGCATATGGAAAAATTTGTAATTTAAAAATTCTTGTGATAAAATAAATAAAAACAAGTTTCATAAAGAATTGCAAAGGAGGATTAAGAATATGATTACAGAAGAAAAAAGCACAAAGGTTTTGAGGTTGCCGATAAATTCCATAAGGTCAAACCCATATCAGCCAAGGCGCGATATGGACAAGTCGGCGCTTGCGGAGTTAAGCAACTCAATCAGGATTTATGGGCTTATGCAACCGATTGTGGTAAGGCAAATCAACGGCAAAGACTATGAACTTATTGCAGGGGAACGAAGACTCCGTGCGTGCCGTATGGCGGATATGGATGAAGTTCCTGCAGTGGTTGTGCGTGCAGGTGGCACAGATAGCGCGGTTATGGCGCTGATTGAAAACATACAGAGAGAGAATTTAGGTTACATAGAAGAGGCAGAGGCTTATTGTTCGCTTATCTCCGAGCACGGAATTACCCAAGAGGAACTTGCTATGCGCATCGGCAAAAATCAGTCTACCATAGCCAATAAAATAAGGATACTGAAGTTATCTCCCGAAATACGCACCGCACTTGCGGAAAATGACCTTAGCGAAAGACACGCAAGGGCGCTTCTGCGACTTCACGACGATAAACTCCGTTTAAAAGTTTTGGGAATTGTCTTAAAAAAAGGATTGAATGTCCAGAAAACTGAGGAATTGGTGGAGGAATTTCTTGCAAAAGACGAGGAGCAAGGCGAAGAAAAACAGAAAAACATACGGGTCTTTCGGGATGTAAGAATTTTTTCCAACACAATCAAACAGGCACTGAATTTGATGAAGAGGTCAGGAATCGAGGCGGAAGCCCAAAAGACCGAGAACGATGATTTTATTGAATATATAATCAAAATTCCAAAGAACTTAAAGGATGCAGGTTAAAAGACTTGGGGATATTGGTATAAAAATCCACAATATGGCAATACTTTCACATACGGAGGTGTTGTCTTATCAAAGCAAAGAAAAAAGAAGTAAAGAAGAAAATGAATGTCAAGTCAATAATCGCAAACAAAGGGGTTTACATAACCCTATGCTCAATAATTGCGATTGTTGGGTTTACGGTTTATTCAAGGCATTTAAGAAACGAAATGCAACAAAGGGTAGCATCTTTTGATGAAGATGCTTGGATGGAGGCTGCCATAGATGACAGGGTAGAGGTTATAGACATTGACGAAAACAAGGCTGCCAAGCCTTCGCCTTCACAACCGTCAAGCCCGGTGGTTAATTCCTTTGAAACAGTACCGCCTGTGGTTGAAACAGCCGCAACGCCCGAGGCAAAGACCGAAACTGCAAAGCTGGTTATGGAGTTGCCGTGTGATGGTAACATTATAGCGGAATGTTCTTTGGAAGATCTGGTATATTCCGAAACAATGAAGGACTGGCGGACGCACAATGGGATAGATATTGCAGCACAAACAGGAACTCAGGTCAGGGCGGCGGAAGCAGGTGTGGTTTCAAAGGTTTACAAGGACGAGCTTTTGGGGGTCGTTGTTACTATTGACCACGGGAATGAGGTCTTTTCGGTTTATGGCAATCTGCAGAACGAAGATTTCATAAAGGCAGGCGCCAAGGTTCAAAAGGGCGATATAATCGGTGGCATAGGCGAGAGTGGTGCTTTGGAAAAGAATCTTGAGCCGCATTTGCATTTTGAGGTAAAGGAAAAAGGGGATTATAAGAATCCAAATGAATATTTAAATAAATAAGTTAAGGATGCCTGATGTTTTTTTATCAGGCATCCATTGTTTTTATTATTATCCAACAAAAAATGGGGCGATGTACAAATTAGCCAAAACCCCTTGCCACAACAAAAAAAATGTGCTAAAATGATTTTATATGATTATAATTATACAATAAGGCTGAATTAACGGAGGAATTTACCGTGTTTTTGATTGAAATGATTAAAACCTTTGTGCTGGGAATTGTAGAAGGCATAACTGAATGGCTTCCCATCAGCTCAACAGGGCATATGATATTGGTAAACGAATTTATTAAAAATGAGGGAACCTTTACGGCCTCTGACCTTTATCTGTATGTCATTCAGCTTGGGGCAATTCTTGCGGTGGTTACACTTTATTTCAAAAAGCTCAATCCCTTTTCTTTGCATAAGACCAAGGCAGAACGAATGGATACATGGAATTTGTGGGGCAAGGTGATTGTCGCTTGCGTTCCGGCAGCGGTTATAGGGCTGTTGCTTGACCCGGTTATGGAGAGCTTTGAAAACTGGTATGTGGTATCATATACATTGATTATATACGGAATTCTATTTATAATAGTAGAAAAACGCCAAAAAAAGTTCACCACTCACAGTATAAACGATATGTCATATAAAACGGCACTTTACATAGGGCTTTTTCAAGTGCTTTCCATAATTCCGGGGACATCCCGTTCAGGCTCCACCATTCTTGGTGCAATGCTGGTTGGATGCACAAGAGGTGTTGCGGCTGAATTTTCGTTTTTTCTGGCAATCCCGGTTATGTTTGGGGTAAGCCTTTTAAAAATTCTCAAGTATGGTCTTGCGATGAGCAATCAGGATGCGATTGTTTTGATTTCAGGTATGTTGGTGGCGTATATTACATCAATGCTTTCCATCAAGTTTTTGACAAACTATGTAAAAAATCACGACTTTAAGTTCTTTGGTATATACCGAATTGTTCTTGGCATAATTGTAATTTTGTATTTTGGAGTACTAACCCTTGTGTCAGCAACTCTGCTGGCAGGGTGGGTTGTGAGAGGATGGTAGAATAGATTATGGCGAACAAAAGAAAAACAAGCACAACGAGGAAGACAGCGACAAAATCCACAAGGGGCACGGCACGCACCTCGACAAGAACACAGAATGTGAAGACAAAAAAACGCAGTGCAGAAATTAAGGGTATTACCCTGATTGCATTGGGTATATTTGTGGCATTGTCCTTTTGGGAAGGCGCAACAGGTGTTGTGGGTGAAGTTTTTAAAAGTGTCCTTATGGGGTTGTTTGGCGGTGCTGCGGTTATATTCTTTGTATTTATAATATGGACCGGTATAAATATGTTTCTTGAAAAGAAACGCGAAAACACAGGCTACAAAATATGGATACTTTTCGCACTTATGGTTGTTACCTCAATTTTGTGGGCAATATGGCACGAGGATACCGTTTGGAATTACCCCGATTTATGGAGTGGTTTCCGTACTATGTACGCATGGGGCAGTGACGGTGGCTCAGGCGGTGTTATAGGCACAAGCCTTTGCATTCTCCTTGTAAAGTGCGTTGGCACAGTGGGCACAGCTATTGTTTCTATTGCTGCGGCAATGATTCTTTTGTTGATTTTGACAGAGGTTTCGCTTGAAAAATTGTTCAAGGCAATTTCTCTTTACATAAAACGCAACAAAGCCGATATGGAAGCCGCCTTAGACGAGGAAGTGGATTTGGAGATAGAGGAAAAGGCAGAAAAACCTAGAAAGTTTAGCAGAAAAAAAGTGAAGACCAAGGTGGAGGAGGTTGCAAAGCCCCATCACAGCAATCCTAACAACGAATATTTTGATGTATATTTTAAGGATGATTCGCTGATTGATATTGTGGGGAACAAAGAAAAACCCGCAAAAAGACCTGCAACATTCAAATTTAATGATGAGCCTGATGACGAAGAAAAAGTAGATATTTTGGATATAGCATCCGAGGTTGTGGAACAACATAAAGCTAAGGTTGAATCAAAAGCAGGAGTTCGTTTCGAGATAACCGAGGCAAATTCAGGAATTCTTACCCCTGTCCCTGACGAAAATGGCAACTTTAAAGACAACGATGATGAATTTGAACCGCCCAGCCTTGTACAACAACAGGAAAAGGTGGACCCAATGACTCAGGAAGCATTGGATTCCGGAATCCCAATGGACCGTGCAGTGGTTGCAGGCAAACGCATAAAGCACGAGGAAGCAGAGCAAGCTAAAGAAAGTATAAATGTCATTGCCAAGGAGAGTATCGAGGCAACAAGGATAATCAACTATAAGCTGCCGTCGGTATCGCTTTTGTCCAAACCAAAGCCCAAGACAAAGAGCCGGGCAGAGGTAAAACGAGAGCTTGAGGAAAAAGCCAATCGACTTCTTGAAACCCTGGCAAGCTTTAAAATTGATGCAACAATTATGAATATAACCCAGGGTCCAACAGTTACAAGGTTTGAACTGCATCCGGGCATAGGCGTCAAGGTTTCAAAAATAACCAATTTATCTGACGATATTGCGCTCAGCCTTGCTGCTTCAGGTGTGCGTATTGAAGCACCTATCCCCGGCAAATCGGCAATAGGAATTGAGATACCAAACGAGGAACCAAGCCCTGTACCCATTCGCGAGGTTATTGATACAGACAAGTTCCGTGACTTCAAATCAAAAACAGCGTTTGCTTTGGGTAAGGATATTGGCGGAAATTCTGTTATTGCAGATATAGCACAATTCCCCCATGTTCTTATTGCGGGTGCGACAGGTTCGGGTAAGAGTGTATGTATAAATTCTCTTATTACGAGCATACTTTACAAAGCAAAGCCAAATGAGGTCAAGATGATAATGGTTGACCCCAAAATGGTTGAGTTGGGTGTGTATAACGGGATTCCGCATCTTCTAATTCCTGTGGTTACTGACCCCAAGCATGCGGCAGGAGCACTTAACTGGGCTGTTGCAGAAATGAAAAACCGTTACCAACTGATGAAGGACAATAAGGTGCGAAACCTCCAGGGCTACAATTCATTAATGGAGGAAAACGGCACCCCCGAAAACAAATTACCCGAGATTGTGATTATCATAGACGAGCTTGCAGACCTTATGCTTGCGGCAAAAAATGAGGTCGAGGATTCAATCAACAGTCTGGCGGCGCTTGCGAGAGCAGCAGGAATGTACCTTGTTATTGCAACCCAAAGACCATCTGTCAATGTAATCACGGGTGTAATCAAGGCAAATGTGCCATCAAGAATTTCGTTTGCGGTTTCGTCGCAGGTTGACAGCCGCACAATTCTGGACTCCATAGGTGCCGAGAAACTTTTGGGCAAGGGTGATATGCTCTATGCTGCCCGTGGCGCAATCAAGCCTGTGCGTATCCAGGGTAACTTTATTTCGGATAGTGAAATCGAAAATATAATCAGTTTTGTTAAAAAACAGTATGAGGCCGAATATGACGACTCAATACTGGAACATATCGAAAGAGAACAGGATAACCGCGATTCAATGCAAGACGAAGATTCCCATGTCCGCAGTGGCGACAAGGACGAGCTTTTTGTCAAGGCGGCAGAGCTTGCCTTTGAATCGGGTCAGGCATCTGTTGCAATGCTTCAGCGAAAATACAAGATAGGCTATCAGCGTGCGGCAAGAATAATTGACCAATTAGAAGAAAACCACATTATAGGTCCGTATGAGGGAACCAAGCCAAGACAAGTTCTGATTTCCCGAAATGAACTGAATGAGATGCTGATGAATCATCCCGACTAGGCGAAAAACCAATGAAATAGCCAATTTTCTTGCGAATTTAGTACAAACGCCTTGTTCGAAATTTGTGCAAAACAACGAAATTGGGAAAAAATACAGAAAACTATAGAAATTTATAAAATTATGTAGTAGAATAAAATTGTTATTATGAAAACTTAATAAACAATATATAAGAAAAGGAGTTTTTAAGATGAATAAACAGGAATTGATTTCAGCAATGGCTGAAAAAGCTAATCTTTCAAAGAAAGATGCAGAAGCTGCTCTCAACGCTTTCGTTGCAGCAGTAGAAGGCGCTCTCGTTAAGGGTGACAAAGTTCAGCTCGTTGGCTTCGGTGGTTTCGAAGTTAGAGAAAGAGCTGCTAGAACAGGCAGAAATCCTCAGACAGGCGCAGAAATGAAAATTGCTGCTGCTAAAGTTCCGGCTTTCAAAGCAGGTAGCGCATTCAAAGCTCTTATCAACAAATAAGATTATAAGTCTTGTGAAGGTCGCAAATTTTGCGACCTTTATTTTTTTCTTTAGCTGAAAAGAAATAATAAATCGAATTTTTTGTAATACTAAAAGAAAAAATATG
>JAZNAJ010000017.1:0-5703 GCA_045586445.1 Clostridia bacterium
CCATGGCGAAGCTGTTGCGGTGGGTATGATTATGGCGGGAGAATATGGCGAAAAACTAGGCGGAACCGGGTCAGGGACCAAAACACGGCTAAAAGACCTTGTTTCGGCATTTAAACTTCCGCAAAAGGCAGACATTGACGAGAAGACCCTTGCTGATGCGATTGCAGTTGATAAAAAGGGAAAGGGCAGCAAGGTCAGCCTTATTTTGCCCGAAAGAATTGGCAAGGTAATAATTAAGGATATGGAGAAACAGCATATATGGAAAAAGTAAAGATTATCCCAACCCCACTTTCGGGCGTTGTAAAAGTCCCACCGTCAAAGAGCTTTGCTCACAGAGCGGTCATTGCGGCGTTTTTGTCGGGGGATGAATGTAAAATAAATAATATAAGGCTTTCAGATGATGTTTCGGCAACGGTGGATTGCATAAGGGCATTAGGTGGTGTTGCCGTGTATGATGAAGACCTTGAATGCCTGACAATCAGCAAGAACGACAAAGAATTGAATGAAAAAATCTGTCTTGACTGCAGTGAGAGTGGCTCGACATTAAGGTTTTTGATTCCCATAGCAATTTGCCTTGGCAAGACCATTGAATTTTCGGGCAGGGGCAGATTGATGGAAAGACCGTTGTCGCCTTATTTTGAGATATTTGACCAAAAAGGTATATCGTATGAGCTGAAAAATGGAAAATTAATTATAGACGGAAAATTAAATGGCGGTGAATTTAAGATTGACGGTGGGGTCAGCTCACAGTTTGTTACGGGACTGCTTTTTGCATTGCCTATGCTTGATGATGACAGTACAATTGTTATAAATGGGAATTTGTCGTCAAAGGCTTATGTAGATATTACTTTACAAGTCCTTAAGGATTTTGGTATCATAATAAAAAATGACAATTACAAGACTTTCTTTATTGAGGGCAGACAAAAATACAAGGCACGGGAATATACTGTGGAGGGCGACTTCTCGCAGGCAGCGTTTTTCTTTGTGGCAGGAGCGTTAGGCTGTGATATTGTTTGTGCAGGGCTTAATCCTGACAGCCTGCAGGGCGATAAAAAAATTCTTGAAATACTAAAGAGTGTTGGTGCACAGGCCGATCAGGTGGGAGATGATGCCTACAAGGTAACCGCCGGGACAACCCTTAATCAAACTGTGATTGATGTTGATGAAATCCCTGACCTGGTGCCGATATGTGCAGTGCTTTTTGCTTTTTGCAAAGGGGAGAGCCGTATTACAAATGCGGCCAGGCTCAGACTCAAGGAGAGCGATCGCCTTGCTGCAATTTCGGCAGAATTGAAAAACCTTGGAGCGGATATATACGAGGGGACAGATAGTCTGGTTATTTGTGGCAGGCAGATGCTTTGCGGAAGTGAGGTTTCCTCTCACAATGACCATCGTATTGCAATGGCTTTGGCAATAGCGGCGTGTCGTTGCGAAGGTGAAGTTATTATAGATGGCGCGATAAAAGCGGTTAATAAGTCGTATCCCGACTTTTTTGAAGATTATAAAAGTCTTGGTGCAGAAATGGAGATTGATTAGATGAATACTTGGGGGACAAAATTAAAGGTGAGTATATTTGGCGAATCCCACGGTGAGGGGATTGGCGTTGTTTTGGATGGTATACCCGCAAATTTAAAACTTGATATGGATTTCATCACCAGCGAGATGGGGCGTCGGGCACCCGGGAAAAACAATCTGTCAACACCTCGCAAGGAGGCTGACGATGTTAGTATTCTGTCGGGGGTTTTTAATGGCAAGACTTGTGGCACGCCCATTTGTGCTGTTATCAAAAACACAAATACAAGGTCAGGTGATTACACACCAAACATTATAAGACCGGGCCATGCAGATTTTACGGGGTTTGTTAAGTATGGAGAAAACCACGATTTCAGGGGTGGTGGTCATTTTTCGGGAAGAATTACTGCGGGACTTGTTTTTGCAGGGGCGGTTGCCAAGCTTTGCCTTGCTAAGCAGGGCGTAACAATAGGCTCGCATATAAAAAGACTTTCTGGTGTTTGTGATGGTTCGTTTATGGAAATCGAAAACCTGGATAAGAGCTTTCTGGAACAAATTACAGAGAAGGAGTTCCCTGTTATAAATAACGATGCGGGAGAAAAAATGAAGGACGAAATTCTCAAGGCGGCAGCCGATAAAAATTCGGTTGGCGGCATAATTGAATGTGCGGTAATCGGTTTGGATGCAGGGGCAGGCTCGCCATTTTTTGGTTCCTGCGAAAGTCTTATTTCATCGCTTATGTTTTCAATCCCTGCGGTTAAGGGCGTTGAATTTGGGAGCGGATTTTCCATGGCGGATATGACAGGACGCGAGGCTAATGACAGCTTTTACACAGACGGCAAAGTTATCCGCACAACAACAAATCATAATGGCGGTATAAATGGTGGTATTTCAAATGGTATGCCCATTATATTTTCGACGGCTATCAAGCCCACACCGTCTATCGCGAGTGAGCAGGATACTGTCGACATAGAGAAAATGGAAAACACAAAAATATCGGTAAAAGGCAGACACGACCCATGTATTGTGCAACGGGCAGCGGTGGTTGTTGAGGCAGCTGCTGCACTTGCAATCCTTGAAGCCACTATTCTTTAAATCAGGAGATGAATATACAAAATGTATGATATACATACCTTACGAAGACAAATTGACGAGATAGATTCACAACTTCTTCCGCTTTTCCTAAAAAGGATGGAATGCAGCCGTGGCGTTGCTGAGTATAAAAAACAAAACAACATTCCCATATTGGACAAAGACCGCGAAAATCAGATTCTTCAGGATAAAATGTCAAGGGTAAGTGAAGAATTGAAAATTCCGGTACGCGATTTTTTTGCTGCAGTTATGCAGATAAGCCGAATGGCACAGGCAAAGGTGATTTCAAAAGACGGGAAAAACTTTGTTTTGCCTGAGGACTTTGTAAATGACCCATTGAAATCAGACCCGACGGTGGCGTATCAGGGGGTACCCGGTGCCAATAGTGAAACAGCACTTATCAGTTTCTTTGGTGAGAATTGCAAAAAAACCAATGTAATGACCTTTGGCGAGGTTTTGGATATTATTGACCAAGGTGATGCCGATTATGGGGTAATCCCCTTTGAAAATTCGTCAACGGGCGGAATTTCGGCAACATACGAATTGTTTGAAAAGCGAAATTTTTACATAGTGGGCGAGGTAGAGGTTGACATTGAACATTGCGTTGTGGGGCTTGCCGGGGCGACGATTGGTGGTATTCGCAAGGTGTATTCCCACGAGCAAGGATATCTGCAATGCAAGGAATTTTTTGCAAAGCATCCCTTGATTCAGTTTGAACCATATTTCAATACAGCACTGGCTGCAAAAATGATTGCAGGGATGTGCGACCCGTCTGTTGCAGCAATCGCTGACAGTCGTACGGCAGAACTTTATGGACTTGATGTTTTGGCAAAAGACATCAGTTCGGTGAAAGTGAATATTACACGCTTTGTAATAGTGGCCAAAAAGGCTGTACTGGATAAGGGGAATAACAAGATAAGTATTGTATTTACCTTGCCTGATGAAAGTGGTGCACTAAGCAATGTGCTTTCGGTATTTGCGGATAACGGTTTAAATCTGGCCAAGATTGAGTCAAGGCCAATACAAAATGGCGGATTTGAATATATGTTTTTTGTGGATTTTGAAGGGAATCTGTTGCAACAAAAAATTCAAAATGCCATAGCAGAACTGACAGGGGTAACAAAATCGCTCAAAATTTTGGGGAATTACCGCTCTTGTCGAAAGGAAACAACTAATATATGAAAAGAATTGCTTTTATAGGAATGCCCGGATGTGGCAAGACCACCATAGGCAGGATAATTGCTGAAAAACTGGGTTTTAGGTTTGTGGATTGCGATGAATACCTTGAAACATCAGAGGGAATGACAATTTCAAAGATGTTCAAGGACTTTGGCGAGGATTATTTTAGGCAAAAGGAAACAGCGGTGCTTGGCGAGGTTACAAAGTGGGATAATGTTATTATCTCAACGGGTGGCGGTGTGGTTGAAAGGCAAGAAAATCTAAAACTTCTTAGCAACTGCGACGCGGTGGTGTTTATCAACCGTTCCATAGAAAACATCTTAAAAGATATAGATACAGAAAAAAGACCCCTTCTTAAACAGAAAAAGGACAATTTGTATCGGTTGTATCAAAATCGCATTGAACATTACAAAACGGCATGCAGCGTTGAAGTAGAAAATAATTCATCTGTAGATGCTGTTGTATCAAAAATTTTATCAGAGGTGACAAAAAATGGCTAATGAATTGAAAATAATGGTTATCAACGGACCCAATATCAATATGTTGGGAGTGCGTGAGCCTGAGGTTTATGGGGAAAAGAGCTATGCTGATTTAGAAAGTTATATTGAAGAATACGGTAAAGATAGGGGCGTTGAAGTAACTGTTCTGCAAAGTAACTGTGAGGGCGAGATTATAGATTTTATTCATCACGCACTCGGCAACTTCGACGGGATTGTTATTAACCCAGGTGCATATACCCATTACAGCTATGCAATTCGTGATGCCCTTGCTGCGGTGGAGGTTCCTGCGGTGGAGGTGCATATCAGCAATGTATATAAGCGCGAAGAATTCAGGCACACCTCGGTAACTGCCCCTGAATGTATTGGCCAGATTGCGGGCCTGGGCTTCAAGGGATACCTTCTTGCAATAGACTATCTGATTGAGGAGGCAATTAACTGTGGATAGGGTGCGTCTTGATGTTGTGGGCGACCCCATTGAACACAGCAAATCACCATATATTCACACGACGGTTGCAGAGGAGCTTGGCATCCCTTGTGAATATGGCAAGGTAAAGGTGGAAAGGGGAAAACTTGCAGAATATATTGAAAATGTAAAAGCAGACGGCATTTGTGGATTCAACCTCACTATGCCACACAAACAAGACATAATACCATATCTGGATTTTATAGACAAAGAAGCGCAACTGTTTAACTCGGTCAATACTGTAAAGGTGAAGGACGGCAAGCTGATTGGCTATAACACCGATGCAAATGGCTTGGTTTGGGCTATGCGGGAAAAAGGGTTTTCGCCAAACGGAAAGAACATTCTCATTCTTGGAGCAGGCGGAGTTGTATTTACCGCAGCATTAAAGCTGGCGATGGAGGGCGCAAAAAAGATTACTGTTTTGAATCGTACCATAACCGCTGCCGCAACGGTTGCTGAAATGGTAAGGGAAAAGGCGGGAGCGGACATTCAAATCGGCGAATTAAACAACAAAAATATTAATGATGCCGCAAAGCAATGCGATATACTCATTAACGGAACGCCACTTGGTATGGCGGGCGTGGAGGCGGACTTTCAGGATTTGAGTTTTTTAAAATGGGTAAAAACCGATGCGCTTGTTTTTGACCTGATTTACAATCCTGAAGAAACAAACCTTTTAAAGGCGGCAAAGGAATTCGGAATAAACACATTGAATGGATATGGAATGCTTATATACCAAGGCCTTTTGGCAGATGAAATATTTTTGGACAGGGAACTTAATCTGGCATATTTAAAACAGAAAATCGAAGATAAGATTAAAAACTTAAAAAAATTTAAAAAATATCTTGCAATTACAAAAAGTATGTGCTATAATACTTAGGTCTGTTAAGGGTAGATTTGTGTCCTTGACAGCTTGAATTAAATTGTAACTCTCGAAAGAAAGAGGTGAAATATAGA
>JAZNAJ010000018.1:0-2615 GCA_045586445.1 Clostridia bacterium
CATCCCTTATCTTCTCCCGTAAATATAAAGCCTAAATTAATGTAAAAGGATTATGAAAAATAAATATGTTATAAAGCACAAATATAGCATTTAAACCACCGTTTAAATGTTATAGATTTTAAGTTGTTTTTAAGATAAAAAATAACGCAAACAAAAAGCCGCTAATATATTGAAAATATGTCAGAAAACACAATTAACTGCTTTTTTACTTTTTTGATGTCCTAATCACCCGTTTCCGTTGACAAAAAAAATATTTGGTGGTATTTTTACATTAAATTTAAGGAGGGAGTTTCTATGATTAAATTTACAGGCGATACTTTTGAAGTTTTGGAGGGAGCAAAGATACTTTTTGCTGACAGAACCGAAGACCTGACTATTAATATAAAAAAGGAAGGAATTGGTCTCAAAATTGATAAAGTCGGTGACGATATAACGATATGTTACAGCAAAAAATGCGAATTTTTCAGAGCTATGGTTTTGCTGTTGGAGGATTACAGGGATTGTGACGAAATACATATTCATCAAACTCCGAAATTTAAAACTATCGGCCTTATGCCACAGAGCGTTGGCGGCTCCATAACAGTAGATGCAATCAAAGAAATACTCAGATATATGGCCAAAATGGGTATGAATTTTATAATGATTTATACAGAAGAACTGTACGAGGTTGATGGGCTCCCTTACCACGGTTATATGCGTGGCAGATATACCCAGGCACAACTTCGGGAATGTGATGAATATGCAGATATATTCGGCATTGAAATGATACCCTGCATACAGACGCTGGCACATCTTACAGGTGCTTTGAGATGGGAATACACACGCGAATTCAAGGACACCGCCAATGTTCTGCTCGTTGGCGAGGAAAAGACCTATGAATTCCTCAGAAAAACGATCCGTGCGGCAGCTGCCCCCTACAAAAGTAAAAGAATCCATCTGGGGCTTGACGAGGCGTTTGACCTCGGCTTTGGAAAATATCTCAGGAAAAACGGCTACGAGCCTCAAATAGATATTTTTATAAAGCATCTGAAAAGGCTTGTAGAAATCGTCAAGGAGGAAGGTCTAGAACCTATGATGTGGAGCGATATGTACCTTTCTACATCCTCCCCCATCGGCGATATGTATGACCGTGACCTTGTTATTCCGCAGGAAATTGTGGATGCTGCTCCGCCGGAAATTGATTTGGTGTACTGGGATTATTACAATTGCGACGAGGAAGCGTACAGACACGCCCTTGACCAACACGCCCGCTTTAAAGCAAAGACAATTTTTGCAGGGGGAATATGGCTGTGGAACGGGTTTGTGCCCAATATGCACAAAACTATGATTACAACAAAGCCCGCCCTCAAAGTTTGCAGAGAAAAAGGAATAGACGAAGTAATTGCTACCATATGGGGTACAAGTCCCAGTATATATACGATTCTTCCGGGAATGCAGATGTATGCCGAATACGGCTATCAGGATGAGGTGACTGACGACCTTATAAAGGCGAGATTCCAAGCTTGTACCAACGAGGATTTTGATGCATTTGAGGCTATTTCCAAGCTTGACTACATAGCTGACCCTGTGGCACAAAACTGGTTTAACCCCTCTGACCCTGCGTCATTTTTGTTGTGGCAGAATGTTATGATGGGCCTGTTTGACAAGCATATTGAGGGCAAGAATACTCAGGAATATTATGGGAAGCTTGCCATTGAGCTTGACGAGTTTTCAAAGAAAACCCAATTTAAAATTACTTTTGATTATTACAAGGAATATGCACACACCCTCAGCCTTAAAGCTGACATCGGAGTACGATTGAAAGCTGCATATGACGCAGACGACAAGGCAGAGCTTAAAAAGCTTGCCGACAGTGTACTTCCCGAAATAGAAAACAGAATAAAGGGTTTAAGAATGGCTCATATGAAAATGTGGTATGAAACCAGAATGCCTTTTGGTTGGGAAAAGCTGGATATGATTTACGGAAGCCTGACATTCTCCACCGACACTGCAATACAGAGAGTCAACGCTTACTTAAATGGCGAAATTGACCGTTTGGAGGAATTTGAAGAAGAAAGGCTTTACTACGGTACTGTCCCCGAGGGCAAGGACGGACTTTCATGGCATGAAAAATCATTTATGCATGCATACAGTGCAAATTAAAAGGAGAAAGCTATGATTAAAGAACAAAATTATGACTTCCGCAAAAGAATGTCGATTTTACATAAACCCGACATCAGGGATTACAGCATCCATTGCCTTGACAATCAATACGAGGTTACTGACGGCAGTACAATTGGCATTCCCGCAGATGCAGGTATTGTTACGGTTACTGCTGCGAGAGATTTGGTAGACTACCTTTTTGACTCGATGAATATTTCAGCGCGAATTATTAAAGGTGCAACATCAGCAGATATTCTTCTTCTGGAAGACCCCCTTGACCTTGAAGAAGCCAACGGATACAAGGGATACAGAATTGATGTAAATGATAACATTCAAATTTCTGCCTTTGATGAACGGGGTGCGGCGCAGGCGTTTTACCGCCTGGAAGAAATGATGTCCTTTGAAAAGGCACCATATGTAAATAAAGGCATAATAAAAAGCAGACCTTTGTTCTCACCGAGAATGGTTCATTC
>JAZNAJ010000019.1:0-6595 GCA_045586445.1 Clostridia bacterium
AACAACGAACACGACTTTCTTCATGGTTTTGTGCCCGACAAAATTATTTTAAACGGAACACAGATTGGGAATACCGTAATTGCCATTGCCAAAAATGATTTTTCTGTTAATCAAAAGTATGATGCTATTTTTAACCCCTGCATTTTAGATTTTCAATCGAATTTAAGTAAAACTAAAGTATGAAAGGATATGCTTATATGTTAAACTTTTTTATTCAAAAAATATTTATTTTGTTCCAAATTTTCTATGCAAAACTAAATAGTGCACCTGAAGTGCATTATATTGGTTCAGCCGAGACCCTCCCTGCCCCGCTCTCTGCTGCCGAAGAGGAACAACTGATATGCAATCTGCGAAATGGAATATCCGAGCAAGAAACCCGTAGTATACTTATTGAACATAATCTGCGTCTTGTAGTTTACATAGCAAAAAAATTTGAAAGCACCGGCATAGGGCTTGAGGATTTGGTATCCATAGGGACAATAGGTCTTATCAAAGCAATAAACACCTTTAATCCCGACAAAAATATCAAGCTTGCCACATACGCATCCCGTTGCATTGAAAACGAGATTTTGATGTATCTTCGCAAAAACAATTCTTCACGAGTAAATATATCAATTGACGAGCCCCTCAACATTGACTGGGATGGCAACGAGCTTTTACTTTCGGATATTCTGGGAACAGACAGTGATATAACCCAGCGACATATTGACGAAGAAGTTGACAAAGAACTTTTGCATATTGCAATGGAAAAACTTTCAAAACGGGAGCAGAACATAATGAATCTGAGGTTTGGGATAAATTCTTCCGGCGAAGAAAAAACTCAAAAACAAGTTGCCGATATGCTTGGCATATCACAATCATACATTTCAAGACTTGAAAAACGCATAATAGCACGATTGAGGCGTGATATAAACAAAATGATTAACGGCTGAAATATTCTGCAATTCCAAGATAAATCCCCCATGCCAACTTTTGTTGGTATTCGGGGGTTTTTAACTTCTCCGTTTCTTCTGCATTAGACAAAAAACCACACTCAATCAATACAGACGGAACCTGATTTCCTTTCAAAATATAAATCCCTTTTCCTGTTGGTTTTGCATTGCGGGTATTACCATCGTTTATAACACTTTTAACTGTTTCCTGTATGGTTTCTCCAAGAACTTTACTTTCTTTAATGTTGTCGTCATAAAAAACCTGCAATCCGTGATACTGTGATTGACTAAATTTGTTCATATGTATACTGACAAACATATCTGCTTCATAATCAGATATGTTCTGCTTTCTGACCCTTAGGTCTGACATTTTTTGTGATGTACCTTTCTTGCGGTTGGGGTCTGCTGTATTTGTGTCTGTAATCCGCGTCATATAGCATACACCACCATTTGCCTCAATGTGCGATTTCAAAATCATAGCTATCTGCAAATTCAAATCTTTTTCAAGAGTATCGCCCGACGAAGCTCCGGCATCTATTCCCCCATGACCCGGGTCAATAAGTATAATCTTGTTTCCAATAGGGGATGCAACTGTTTGTCTGACTCTATAAACGGAAATCCCGCCCAAAGAAGCAGATATTAAACCACATACCACAAACATACACCCCAATAGCAACCTTTTACTTTTTGAAAGAAATTTTATTTTGCCAAATATTTTTTCAATACTCCATTTTTTTGTTGTTTTGGTGTACATAAAAATCATTTTTTTCAATTCAAACACCTCAATATATAATCTATGAAAATGATTGGGTGTTTTATTCGCAAATATACAGAAAAAAGCGCCTTTTCAAGACGCCCATAAGATTAATATACCACATCATTATATAGTTTGTAAATACTATTATTTGAAATTCTACCATTTACACAAAATCAGAATACTTATTTTTTATAAATTGTCAATTGCAAAATGGTTTTATTTGTGCTACACTTTAATTACAGAAAGGAAGGTACAAACCAATGAGAAACTAAACCTTGGAACTTTGATATGAAACCAAAATCATATTGAACAAAAACACGACGGTGTAACGTTTAATATAGATGGTAAGAAAGGTTAAAGAAAAATCGTTCATGTTGGTTTTGAAAAGTTTCATTGAAAAAGTCAAACCTTCACCTTTTGCAATCACTCAATTATAAAACAAGTTGTTCTCGCTAGAGAAAAAAAGTATCAATTTTAATGAAAATGAGATTTGATGCAAAAGGATTTTAAGAAAGAGAGGTTAACCATATGATGTTAGATATCAAGAGTGAACAGAAGTGACCCTCGATTGCAAAGAAAACGCAGTCGAGGGTCATTTCTTTTTTATCAGCAAATTTCAATCAGAACTTTTTGCTTAAAAGTGCTTGCTCGGTAGTCTTTATATCATGATTAGATTTTTGATTATTGGCAACTTGCCATATACGGGGTATAATTCTTATTTATTATTACGAAATCCCGTTATATAAGCCTTCATCACAAAGTTTCTTCATTGCAGCTGAAACAGTTTCGCGGTCTTCTCTGTATGTCATACCATACCAACGGTCGCGACTTCTGAGGACCTTAACAGTTGCCTCGCCATTTTTTATCAAGGTATCCACAACATCGGGGACAAGGTATTCACCATTCATAATATCGCCATTATTCTTAAAGTTTTCAAACTCCCTGTCCAAATAGTCAAATATTTCCGGATTGAATCCCCACAAATTCATAGAAACAACTGTATCTTCAGGAAGTGAATGAACCGTTTCCCCATCTTCGCAGTATTCAAATCCTTTAATACCACGGGTTTCTCTGATAGACTTCAAGTATCCGTTTTCAACCTGGCACACTCCCCTTGTAACAGTACCGTTGTCGGTTGTTGTCTTGTCAAGGTCATATGCCACCATTCCTATTTCGCCGGGCTTTGCAGTTTTAAGAAAATTATTTATCTCTACATAAGCATTTTTGCCATAATAATCATCTGCATTAATTATTGCAAAAGGAGTATCAACCTTATCACGACAACAAAGGATTGCGTGCCCGGTACCAAAAGGTTTTACTCTGCCTTCAGGAAGCTCCTCCATTGTTTGGAATACATAATCAATATCTATGTATTTTTTTACGCGCTCTCCAACGATTTTATTAAAGTCCTCTTCCATTTCCTCTTTGATAACAAATACAACCTTTGAAAATCCCGCTTCCTTTGCATCATAAGCCGAAAAATCCATCAAAAATTCTCCGTTTTTGCCTACAGGAGTCATTTGCTTCAAGCCACCAAATCTACTCCCCATACCTGCAGCCATTACGACCAATGTCGTTTCCATTTTTCATCCTCCAAACTTTATTTCATAAAAATCTCGCTTGCTCTATCCAAAATACCGTTAAGATATGCTAATACAACCCCATAATTTGTTACAGGAACTCTCTTTTTTGCAAGGATTTCCATACGATTTTGTATGGTTTTTTTATTTATCATACACCCACCGCACTGAATAACCAGCTTGTATTTTTCGATATTTTCAGGGAAGTCATATCCTGATAAATGCGTAAAGTTCAATTTTCTGCCTGTCGTTTTTTGAAGCAAAGCAGGAATTTTGACTTTCCCTATGTCATCATGTGTTGTGGAATGAGTACACGCCTCCAGCATAAGTATATCATCATTATCGTTCAATTTATCAATTGCTTTTGTCCCCTCAATAAGTTGCCCTATTCTACCCTTTTGATTTGCTAAAAGCATCGAAAAAGATGTAAGGGGAATAGATTTTGGAACAATCGCACCCACCTCGTCAAATACTTGTGAATCTGTAATCACCAGATCTACTTTTGTTAAATCATCCAATGTTTCCGCAAGCATATCCGGTTTTACTGCAACCACCCGTATTTCATTATCCAAACAATCCCTGATAGCCTGAACTTGTGGCAGAATTAATCTGCCCTTTGGTGCAGAATCATCAAGTGGTATAACCATAACTATCGTAGAATTCTTTTCAATAATTCCGCCAAGCATTGTCTCGTCATCCCGTATTTGTTTTTGGAGTTCAAAAACCAGTATATTTTCAAGTTCTTTAATTTCCTCATTGGAATAACTGCTTATAAAAACGCCCTGAGGATTCCTCCTCTTTGCTTCTGCAACCACATTCGGCTCTGCAATGTCGCACATTGTATAAACCTTTATTACCGGAACTTTCCCCAAATCGATTTTACTTTCGCCTTCTTCGTTTACAGGGGTAACCCAGATGACCAAATCCGCCCGATTTAAAGCTTCCTTTGTCTTTTGCAGTCTTTGTGCGCCCAAAATCGTATCATCATCTATCCCCGCTGTATCGATTAATGTTATAGGGCCATAACCCACAAGTTCCATAGGTTTTATCACAGGGTCTGTGGTTGTTCCACTTATCTCTGCTACTATAGAAACAGCCTGTTTAAGCAGTGCATTAAATAACCTTGACTTTCCGGAATTTGTTTTTCCAAATATAATAATATTCTTTCTCATAGAGATAGGGGTTTTTTCCACAACAAACGCTCCTCATCAAATTATAAGTGTAATCGCTTCCTTTTTTACGCATATATCTGCGTTCTTCACCGAACCACCAAACTCACCGTCAAGTGTCCATTGTACAAAACTCTCTGATTCAAAATGAATTTGCGAAGTCCGAAAAATCTTTATAAGGTCACTATTCATATCCTGAGTCAAAAGTCTTGTTCCCAAATCACTGAGTTCCATCAATGTTTTTGGTCTTTTTATCAGAACCACCTCAAAAAGGCCATCATTTAGCTGTGCCTTGAAAGCTCGTTCTGTCTTTATTCCGGCTATACGATTGCTGTTTGATACTGTTCCCAAAAGAAATTCATCATCAAAAGTTTCATCATTGCACGAAATCTTCATTTTATAGGACGGAAGTACATGAATTTGCTTTATTCCTTCAAGAAAGTACGCAAGCTGGCCAAGCATATTTTTGCTTTGTTGCGGTGTTTTGTATGATATATCGGTAAATGCACCAAAAGCGGCAACATACAAAAAGTTTTTTTCATTAAAGCAACCTATATCACATTTAAACGGTTTACCACCGACTATATTCCCTGCCGCCCTGATCATATTTTTTGAAATATTCATACTTGAAGCAAAATCATTTACCGTACCTGACGGGATATACCCTATTTCCGGACGATTTTCATCGGGTATTGACATAAGACCGCATATAACCTCATTTAGAGTGCCATCACCACCCGAAACCACAATCCTGTTAAAGGTTTTGCCAACTTTTCGCACAATATTATAAGCATCCTGGGCACTTTGAGTTGTATAGACAGAGATATCCCACTTTGCTTTAACAAATGTATCCACTATATTCAGCATATTGTTTTTAATACGCCCTTTACCCGACTGTGGGTTGATAACAAACAGTACCCTTTGGTTCATCATTTACCTCCCATTATATCTCGAATAGTTTTCTTAATGCGTATGCCACACCTGACTCATCTACATCTTTGGTAACCATATCGGCAATTTTCTTAAGCCGTTCATCAGCGTTCCCCATTGCCACTCCAAAACCTGCCCTCTCCAACATATCGTAATCATTCATACTGTCGCCAATAGCAATACTGTTTTCAATGGGTATACCAAGTTTTTTTATTGTTTTAAGCAACGCTTGTCCCTTGCCACATGCCTTTTGCAAGATTTCGCCATATGTGGGAAATCGCAATACTACATAGTCCTCTCCCATAATACCATCAAACTCTTCAGGAATCTCACAGAGTATTGTAAACTTTTCAATCGGTGCCCCTCCTGACACAATCTCTGACAAATTTGTTTCGTCTATTTTTGTCCATGTATCATCAACCGGGTATTTGCAAAACCCAAAATGATACATATTTTTCTCGCCTTCCAAAAATCCAGGCAATTTATTGGCAATTATATATTGGCTAAACTTTTCAATTGCACTATCGTTCATAAGTTGCCTGAATAATTCCTCTTCGCCAAATCTTACAATCGCACCGCCACCGGAAATAACACCATCAAAATTTCGCAAAATATCAAGGTTTTTTGGTATATACACCGTTGACCTGCCGGTATTTATAAAAACCAAATGGCCCAGGCTTCTTACCTTTTGGATTACTGCAAGATTTTCAGACAACGCATCGCTATTTTTCCCCATAAGAGTCCCATCAATATCAATAAAAATAGCCTTTGGTGATTGTTTAGTCATTGTCCTTCCTCCTGCAAATATTTTAAATAATTATATAATTAACGCACAATACTGATGCCAATAGTTTTTTTCATTTTGAAAGAAAAATACACCAAAGCCACTTCCTGTTTTTCCACCTTCCTTAAGGTGCTGCACATAGGCTCTTCTGAGAGAAGTATCCGTAGGTAACTTTTCCACATTTTTCTCATCAGTATCAAATAATCTCCATAAATCAGAATTGCTTTTATTAATTGCCCAACTTAATACATCAAACCTTTTCATGAAACGATATGTTTTTGTATGCTGAGGTAATATCTTCTAGTTCTCCGGATACAAAAGCCACGAGTTGCAAACAAAGGCACATGTGTCGCCAATTAAGTCTGAGGCCAAGCGGTCTTAGGAAGACAATAGTAGGCCTCAACCCCTTGGCTCACAGAACGACATGGCTACGATCCGACTTA
>JAZNAJ010000020.1:0-2020 GCA_045586445.1 Clostridia bacterium
AATAATATCCCTATAAGTAAATTTGAGTTCGGGTGTTGTTGGCTGTCTCTCCTTTGTTTCATTCTTCTGAATCTGCTTGAGGGGAGAAAAGGCAATGCGAGATAATATTTGCGGAAACTGTGATTATTGCGACAAAAAGCAAATGCGCTGCATCGCAAAGCACGAAAACGTAAAAGAAACAGACAGTTGTGAGCATTATTTCAACATCAAAAAGACCGAGATATATAACCTTATTTTGAATACTTTTAGCGCACTTAAGAAAAGGAATCAAATTATTCAGAAAAACTGTAAAAATTGCAAATTGGGGCAATTTTGCGAAGAAAACAACGCAATTAAAGACAACTGCCAATATGCAAAGCCAAAAGATGACGAAGTCCAGCAAAATGTCTTGACGGAATTGCGATATTAACGAGTGTTTGACAAAAACATAAAAAAGTGTTATTATTGAAAAGAGGTATATAGGGGATTAGTCAAGCGGTTAAGACACGGCACTTTGACTGCCGCATTCAGGAGTTCAAATCTCTTATCCCCTGCCAATTGCACGGAACTCATTTTTCATACCTCTTTTCTTTTTGACGGCTCGGAAAGACGAGAAGTGCCGGGAGGAAGCGAGAGCCTCTCGGTGCGAAAAAAATGGGATAGTAGCTCAGTTGGTAGAGCACACGGCTGTTAACCGTGTTGTCGCAGGTTCAAGCCCTGCTTATCCCGCCAAACGAGAGCATCTGCGATAGTGATGACCTGAAAAAGCGGTGTTTGCCGACCGAAAACGGCTCAAATTGATATACAAGGAGTTGATACAATATGCTAACAAAACACAGCCGATTGTGTCAGCTCTTTTGTGCATAACAAGAAAGAATGAGGTGTAATTATGAGAGAAAAAGAACAGTTTGAATTATTGCAGAAAAAGTGGGGCAGCGAAATCGTAAGAGAGGACAAGAGCAACAAAGGGCATAGCAAAAAGCAAAAGCGATTTGATTATAACCCCATTATCAAGGTGCCCATTGCTGGGATTTAAGGAAGTGAGGCAATGGCGAATGAAAAGAACCTAATACCACAAGCACATACATTAACCGTCGAGGAAGCGAAGAAAGGCGGTCAAAATTCAGGCAAGGCAAGGAGAGAAAAAAAGACCATACAGAAGATACTTGCGGATTTGCTTGATAGCGAGATAAAGGACAGCCCACAGTTCGCAAAATTAGCGTCAAAAATGGGCGTAGAAAGTGATAAATCGGTTAAGGATATATTTACATATATCTGTGTGCTAAACTCCGTTAAAAGCGGAAATTTGGGCGATTTGGAGCGGTTGAGCAAGTTGTTGGGTGAGGATAATGCGAAAGAGCATAATAACGGAATACTTGATGAATTGACGGAGTTTTTGAAAAGTGAGAAAGCAGATGTTGAGCGAAAAGCAAAAGAAATTTCTTAAAGATGATTTGCGCCGTATCAATCTGCTTTATGGCTCTGTTCGTAGTGGTAAGACTTGGATAAGCCTGTTAAAATGGGCGATATGGGTAGGACAACAGGCGAGTGATAAGCAGTTCCTTATGGTTGGCAAGACAATAACCACATTAAAAAGAAATTGCCTTGTATTGCTTGAGGAGTTGATAGGCGATAATATATCCTATTCAATATCTCAAAAGAAAGCCGTTATATTTGGGCGTACTGTTTGGCTCGAGGGTGCAAACGATGAACGAAGTGAAAGCAAAATTCGTGGTATGACCTTGATGGGCGTTTACATTGATGAGTTGACACAGATACCGCAGAACTTTTATTTAATGGCTCTTTCTCGTTTGAGTGAAAAAGGTGCGGTATTCCTTGCGACTACCAACCCCGACCACCCGAAGCATTATGTTAAGACAGAAATAATTGACAACGATTTGCTTGACAAGCAAGTTATAAAGTTCTTGATTGATGATAATATATTCCTTGATGAAACATACAAGGACAAATTGAAAAAGGAATATAGCGGCGTATATTACGAAAGATTTATAAACGGGAACTTTATCCGTGCAGAAGGACT
>JAZNAJ010000021.1:0-4912 GCA_045586445.1 Clostridia bacterium
GCCGGAGATTCTGCAATAAAAATCGGAATCTCGGTATGTACATTTATCAATTTACCCAAGCCTTTGAGTATAGAGCCACCGCCTGTAAGTACAATTCCTGACTCAAATATATCAGCTGCAAGTTCGGGTGGAGTTTTTTCCAAAACAGATTTGATTCCGTCAATTATTGAAGCTAAACTTTCCTGGAACGCCTCTCTTATTTCAGATGAGCTGACCCGGATTGTCTTTGGCAATCCGGAAACCAAATCACGGCCCTTAATATCCATTGAAACTTCGTCCTTGAGAGGGCATGCCGAGCCTATGCTCTTCTTGATTTCCTCGGCTGTTATGTCGCCTATAACAAGGTTATGGTTTTTCTTCATAAACTGGATAATATCATTATCCAAAGAATGTCCTGCAACATTAAGGCTTTGTGTTGCAACAACGCCGCCAAGTGATACAACTGCGATTTCAGTTGTTCCACCGCCTATATCAACAACCATAGACCCAACCGGCTTATTAACCTCAATGCCTGCACCAATTGCTGCAGCCATACATTTTTCAATTAAATGTACTTCCTTTACCCCAGCTGCAAGAACAGCATCACGGACTGCCCGTTTTTCAACATCTGTGATATGTGAGGGTATACAAATAACCGCCCTTGGCTTAAGCAGGGACGAGTTGGTTGCCTTCTTGATGAATTTTTTGAGCAAAGCCACTGTTATATCAAAGTTTGCGATAACGCCTTCCTTGATGGGTGTAAGCGCTCTTATATCAAGAGGTGTTCTGCCAAGCATTTCGCCTGCCTCTTTGCCTATTGAATGAACTTTACCTGTCTTTTTGCTTACAGCAACAACAGTTGGTTCATTAACAACAATGCCTTTACCTTTAAGGTAAATTATAGTATTGGAAGTTCCAAGGTCGATACCTATTTCATTCAACATCATAAAAATAATCTCTCTTTCTGTGTTACTTTATTTTTATAGGATATTTATATTAAATTCCTCTTTAAGTTTCTTTCCTAAACTGCAAATCGGCAAACCAACAACATTGAAATAATCACCATTTATTTTTTCAACAAACAACGAGCCGTAAGTTTGTATCCCATACGCCCCTGCTTTGTCCATCGGTTCTCCAGTATTAATATAATCTTTAATTTCGTTTATGTCAAGGTTTTTGAAGTATACTTCTGTTTTTTCGTAAAAATTTGCTGATTTTTTAGTTATATTTTCTCTTATATAAACACCCGTATACACAGAGTGTTGTCTTCCGCTGAGTGCGTTCAACATTTCAAATGCTTCTTCTTTTGATTTTGGCTTACCCAAAATCTGGTTATCTATTGCTACAACAGTATCCGCTGATATTATAACTGCATCTTCAGTTTTTCCAAGTCTGGCAGCAATATTCTCACCTTTAAATCTGGCAAGGAACATAACTGTTTCTTCAGGCAAATCAAATCCGTCCATCGGTTCAGGCGTATCGTCGGGGATAACTTCAAAATTTAAGCCTATATTCTCAAGAAGTTCCCTCCGTCTTGGTGAATTTGACGCAAGAATTATTCGTTTCATTTAAGCAAAATCCCCCTTTAACACTCTTTTCGCAAAAACATCCGTCGCATAGCCTGTTATTACACCCGATACCAATGATATAATCAATAATCCCGACACATACGAGAAAACATATACCGAGCCATACTGTA
Source organism: Clostridia bacterium (assembly GCA_045586445.1). Lineage (GTDB taxonomy): Bacteria > Bacillota > Clostridia > Monoglobales > Monoglobaceae > SIG440. The sequence continues at coordinate 1,679 of JAZNAJ010000021.1, forward strand.
TATATGCTACCATAGTTTGGGATATATTATGTACAACTGCACCAATAATACTGAGCCCTATAATACTTATCTTAGGAAACCAAAGCCTTTTTGCAATTATCATTGCCGTTACCGAAAAGAACGCTCCTGAAAGGCTGTACATAAGGGTTGCAGCACCGCCAAACATAAATGCCCCCAAAATTGCTCTTAATGTGGCAATCAAAACCGCATTCCAACCGCCAAACAAAAATATGTTTAAAATAGTTACAATGTTGGCAAGGCCAAGCTTTCCACCAGGTATTGGCGAGATAAGTATTCTGCTTTCAACATATTGCAAAACCAATCCCATGGAAACAAAAATCGCCATAATCACAATTTTTTTTGTTTTATATTTGTTATTCATCAGTAAGTCACCCTGTCCACTTCCGGCTTTTTGTCCCCTGTCAATTTGACCATAACCCTGTTGGGTGCGCAAATAATAGTCTGACCACATTTGCTTATTTTGCCATTTTTAATATCTCGTTTATCCTTGCAGGATGCCTCAGTCATTTCTGCACCGGTTGAGGTTAGTTTAAGGGTATTCTCCCCAAATGCCGATTGTATTTTTACATACTGTTCATCAGTAATTTCAGACAGATTATATACTCCAAACAGTTCTCCATCAACAAAAACTTCAACAGTCCGAGGGGAACTATCCACAACTGTAAAAGCAAAACAAACATATACAGCAAGTGCTGTGATTAAAACAATTACGACAATAAGCTTGTCGAATTTTGTTAAGCTTTTCATGGGTTTTCCTCCTTGAATTACTGTACACCTTTGTTGAAATGTCCATTTGTAAAGTCCTGTGGTCTGTAATTTAAATTTTCCATAAAGACTTTGGATATCCTTTCACATTCATCGACACTTTCGTCAGTGAAGTATACACGATAATAACTAATCTGTGATTTTTTTATTCTGTCCATATCAAATGCCATAAAAGTTTTTTTGCAATTTAATATAACACTTCTGCATATATTACCATCTTTAATAACAGGAAACTCCATACCAAGCCGATCAATAATTATGTTTTTACCATCGCACGGGCATTTGCTGCCGTTTTTTATAACACAATTTTCCGCAACCATAAGAGGGAGTCTTCCATACACCATTGCTTGTACAGGCATCGTCTTTGTCAGTTTTTCGATTTGCCTCAAATTTAGCTCTGGCGAAATTTCAGCAACTTCCATGCCATAGCTTTTATAAAAATCAAGTGCAAAGCTATTGAATATGTTAAGTCTGAATCCCCCTATGAGCCGATAATTTTTAAATCGTTCAACCAAAGCAATATTGTTGGCAGATACCCCATAAAACCCATTTTGAAGAAGCATCTCTATTTGCGAGAACAGTTTTTTTTCAACGCTCGCTCCTATTATCGCAGGCGGAACTACGACTGTTTTATCTTTAAAATCTATAAAATGCTCTTGATTGTTAATCAACAAATGCAGCGGAATATAAAACAGTTTATAAGGAAATTTCTTTACTGCATCAAATTGTTCTATCGTTGTAACCTCGCAAACATACCCACCGGGTTCTGTGGAACAGTTTTCGCCCATATCCAAGGTAATATCCTTATTACATTTCCTTTTAAACGATTTTAAATATCCCTCTGCAAACAGTTCCAGGCCCTTTCGTCTTAAGTTATTTAATTGCTTTGCGGTCAAAAATGCGTCATCATCAAGGCTAATTTTAATATCCGAGAAGGCAAAAGGCGTGCCGCCTGTCTTGTTTATCTGCGTTTTTACATAGTCTTCCTTTAAGGGTGCATTTTTAGCTTCCTCAGCAATCGCATCATCTGTATATTTACTCCTGAACGCATCGTTTTCAATCACTATTTCAGATGTATAGCCTTTACGGATTGCAACTCTGCATTCAAGATATAATTTTCTGTTTTCATTTTTTATACTGCCAAGCAGTGTATCTGTAATTTTGTCATTACTCTTAGTATACGGATTGTCAGGCTTATCAAAGGCAAACATATCTTTACCCAATTTACCTGTCAAATACCCGTCTGTCAAGCCGCCTCTGTTGAATATACTGTCAAGCAGCTCAATATCCTCGCTTTTAATCTTCTGTGGATTATCCAGATATTTTCTGTATACGCCAACAACCGCCGCCACATATGCAGGGCCCTTCATTCTGCCTTCAATTTTCAGAGATGACGCCCCCAGTTGTGCCATTTCGCAAATATGTTTTAAAGACGACAAATCCTTAAGGCTCATATAAAATGCCTTTTTAGGATTATCATTAACAGAATACATAAGTCTGCACGGTTGTGCACACTTGCCACGATTACCCGACCTGCCGCCAATAATACTGCTCATAAGACATTGTCCGGAATAACACATACAAAGAGCACCGTGCCCGAAAATCTCCAGCTCGGCGTCTGCTTCTTTGGCTATTTGCTTAATATCACTCAGTGAAAGTTCCCGCGCCAAAACAACACGCCCGATCCCCAATTTTTCAAGGGCTTTAACTCCGGCGCTGTTATGCACTGTCATTTGTGTACTTGCGTGAATAGGCAGCTTTGGAACGATTTCGCGAGCAATTTTGACAACGCCCATATCCTGTACAATGATTGCATCGGTTCCAATATCATTCAAAAATCTTAAATATGAACATAATTCGTCAATTTCAGCATCAGAAACAATAGTATTCACTGTTACATACAGTTTTACCCCTCGCAAATGGCAATAGTCCACCGCTTCTTCAAGCTCTGATTCACCAAAATTATCCGCATAACTTCTTGCCCCAAAGGCCTTTCCTGACAAATAAACCGCATCTGCACCACTCTGCACGGCTGCAACCAGACATTCAAAATTACCTGCCGGTGCAAGTAATTCTATTTTTTTCATTCAATCATTCCTTTTTAATACCCCGACCTTGCAGTACTTTTTGCAAGTTCAATTTGTAATTCCTGAACTGTTTTTTCAAGTTCTGCAACACGAGCTGCCTTTTCGGAAATTTGTGTAGATAACTGTATCTCTCTCTTTGAATAATCAGCAATCTGGTTTCTTAGGTTGTCTGCATTATCTTCCATTCTTATCAATTCATCGGCGAGATTAATTGAGGCGAGCATCGCCAGCATAGCGGTGCTCAATCGTTTGTTGCCTTGTGCGATATCAGCCAGGGTTTTATCAACTCTGACCGCAACTCTTTGAACATATTCTGCAGGTTCGGCAGTAACAAGAGTATATTCTGCACCATTGATAAGAA
>JAZNAJ010000022.1:0-8608 GCA_045586445.1 Clostridia bacterium
TCGAGAAGAAAGGGGCTGACCGCAGCCAGCCCAACTTATTAAATTTTTGTTACAAAAGGCTTAAATAAAAACCACAGGAAAAGGGGCTTGTCAAGCCCCAATTCCAATTTCTTTCAAAATTTCATCAGCTTCCGCAAAATCGAAATCAACAGCGGTGAAGCGGTCATTGTCCACATATCGGTCAGAACCATATTTTCCGATGTAGAAAGCCCGCATTTGACTTTCTGCCCGGATGGTTTGCCCGTGGTCATCTGCCACATAACAACGATTTACCACCAGCCGAACCTGTTCCCCTACCGCTTTTGTATATTCCTTGACTTCCTTACGAATGCGGTCAACGATGTTTCCCGACGTGCCGATTTTTGACCAAATCAGCTCGTTTGTGGCATCCTTGCGGATTTCCAACAGATAGAAGGTTTCACCATTCCACGGCGTACAGTTCCAGTCAATGAAATCATCATACTTGCTGTATCGACGAGTAGCGAGAGCGTCAAGGATACGCCTGATAAACTTCTTCGTATACAGTCGAGCAGTTTCCACCAATTCGTACCACTTGCGGATGGTGGCGTACTTGTTATACAGCGCAACCATTTTATTATAAATGGATCTGCGCACGCTGGTGGTATCAGCTTCCAGTAGTTTGGTGTGTAGGGCTTCAAAGGTTACAAGGGCTTCGCTCATTCCATCAACTCCTTTTGTCATTTGGTATATTGTTATTATAGCATGATAGGGCCTGGCTGTCAACACTTTTTTTCGGGGAAGGCTTTACGCCTTCCCCTTGTCTTTCGGTGGACGGTGGGCTGTCAAGGTCACGCTGTAATGCGTGCCGTTCAGGTGGAAATCTACCTGCCGTTCGGGGTTAATGACTTCGGCGTTGTCAAAGTCTTTCAGCGCATCCATCAGGCAGTCAATCAGCAGACGCTTGTCTTCGTTGGGCTTGCGCTCTCTGACTTTCTTTTTGCCGTTGGGGTCTACCGTGGACTTTGCACCGACTTTCAGCAGACCATTCTTTTTGGCTTTTTCTGCCATTTCCCGCATCTCATCGGATTCATAGTCGCTATTGTCATCTTCCCACAACTGCTCGGCTTCTTCTCGGCTGATTTCCAGCTTTACCATGTATTCGAGGATTTCTCTTTCCCTTTCCTTTTGGGTCATACCTCTCACCTCCTTGATTATAATATCACAGGTCTGCCTGATTGTCAAGGGGTTGGGGGAAAGTTTTTCAACTTTCCCCCGTAGGGGTTACGCCTGAGGGGCGGGCGCAAAGTACGCCTTGCGCTTTTCCTCAGTGCGTACCACCAGACCTTCATCCTTCATCAGACGCAGCAGACCGGATACCTTCTGATTGGAAGTGAAGGCGGGATGGTTTGCAAGGGTCAGGATTTCGGACACGGTAACGGGCTTACCAGCGGCAACCAGTACATCCATCAGGGAAGCCTTGAGGGCTTCGTTCGCCTGCTGGGTCTTGGTGGGCTTCTTCTCAGCAGAATTGCGCTTCATCTGCTGGGTACGCAGGGCATCGAGCTTTTCACGCACATCGGAGGGGAGTTCCATGCACTCGATAGCAGCGGTGAGGGCGGTTACATAGGTCATCTTGTTTTCCATAATTCATTACCTCTTTCTTTTTGTTTTGCTCTCTTGGAGCTTCTTTAGTGTACCATACCTTGGAGCTTTTGTCAAGGGGTTTTTGAAACTTTTTTCAATTTGGTTGGTGACGTCTTGCCAACCGCTTTTACTGAAGCTTCATGCCCCTTTCATCTTACCATATTCCATATGGTTTGTCAACCCCTTTTTTTCGGGGTTTGGTATTGCAGATTGGAATCGAACCAACAACCTCTCGCTTATCAGGCGAGTGCTCTTACCGTTGAGCTACTGCAACTCGTTCTTACATATTGATTGTACCACAGGCTGGGTAGTTTGTCAAGCACTTTTTTTATTTATTTTTCAAGGTGCTGGTCGTTTGGGCTTTCCCCTCCTGACATGATATAGTATAGCACAGGTGCGCCAGGATGTCAACCCCTTTTCGGGAAAAATTTCACACCAGTTTAGGTGTGCATTTTTATGCAGAAATAGCCCAGGACCCCTGAAAATCGTAAAAACTGCGCGTGGACGTCCGCCCGCGCGCAGCCAAACAAAAAAGGAGGCTTGCGCCTCCTTACATGACCTCCTGGTGGTTGAAATAGGTTTCAGAATCGAATGCTTCGTCGAACCAGTCCCGCAGAGCCTTGAATACCTTTGCCATTTTGCCTTACCTCGCTTTTGTTTTACTGTCTTTCGACATTGTTATTATAACATGGGGGTAGGGTTTTGTCAACCCCTTTTTGAAATTTTTTTGGAGGGGTGTTAGCCCCTCCATTCCTTTCCACTCCACTTGTACCGGATGTAGCCAAATTCGCCGTTTGCACGGTCGCCCTCGATGAACTTTTCAGTTACATAGCCCTTGGCGTGAAGGGGGCGAAGTACATCCAAGCAGTGAATGTGCCACATCCGCATCATAGTGCCCATTTCCCGCAGCCGCAGTCCATCGGGATGAGCCTTGAGCAGTTCAAAGAGTTCCTTCTCACGGTTGTTCGTCATGGTCATTACCTCCTTTTGATGGTTATATTATAACACAAGGGAGAGAGTTTGTCAACACTTTTTTTCAACAACTCTTTTGTAGCGAACGACGTCTCGACTCCAGAAACGTATTGGGAGACACTCCAATTCTGAGCTGTAGAAATATACCAGCCACGTGCCCTCACTACTATAGCAGTAGACACCGGGCAAATCATTGACATAGCTTTCTTTTCGACCGTCCCGATACCAGATACGACAATGGTCGTGGTAGTTGCGCAGATGCTGGTCAGTCAGTTCCTTGAGTTCTTTGCTGGTGGGCTCGTGAGTAAAAGAGTAGTAACGCATTTTTAGCTCCCCTTTCTTTTGATGGTCTTAGTATACCACAAGGGAAAAGGCTTGTCAAGCCTTTTCCCAAATTTCATCGGCCTTTTTGAAACCAGCCTTGCAGTATGCCCGGTCAGCTTCATACATCACCCACTTGTACGGGTAGCGGGACGGGAAAGAGAACTCTCTCAGGCCACCATCCCACAGCACATAGAAGAAGTTGAGAATCGTGCAGGGAACAAAAGCCAGGATGAACAGCCACAGCTTGACCTGTTCGCAGAACTCGTAGCCATACTTGTTCTTGGTCATCGTGATGTTAATTTGCCAGCTACCCTTCTTGGAACGGTTGGGGTTGATGTAGCACATATCAGCAGCAGAAATCTTCTTGGTCATGGGGATTACCTCCTTCATTTGATGGTATAAGTATAGCACTTTCAGGATTAAATGTCAATAGGTTTTTTATAAATTTTTCAAGTTATTTTTTTGTAGAAGCCAGGATGAAGGCAAATTCCGGCCGAGTGGGTCGCGCTCGGCCGGCCAAAAGAAAAAGGCTGCTTGCGCAGCCTCAGTTGAGGATAATAACAGAATTTTCATCGTCAACCCAAACTTCAATTTGCCCTCGGGAATAATCAACACCTTCGGCACGCAGACTATAATTGCGGTAGGGGTTAATCGCATACATCAGTTCCGCCACATTGTCAACCGTAGTCAAATATCGTTCCATGTTCCTGGCCTCCTTCATTTGATGGTTATATTATAGCACAGACCAAAAGGATTGTCAATACTTTTTCTAAAAAAAAGAAGGGCTTAGCCCTTCTTGTTTACTGTGACCGAGCCCCGACCGAAGAGGTTCTTTGCAAGGATTCGCAGACCCCACGCCATGAAGTAGCCCACCGTAGGCAGACCGAAGACCGCAGGCATCACAGCGTTCCAAACCAGCATGATAATCAAGGGGCGCAGGAAGATGAGCAACAGCTCAGAAATCACTTCGGTGAGCAGCTTCTGTTCCTTTTCAGTCTCCGCAAACATCTTTTCCAGTTCCTTATCCATTTGAATCACTTTCCTTTCCTTTTGATGGTTATATTATATCATGGGTGAGGGGTTTTGTCAACCCCTCATTTCAAATAATCTCGCCAATTTTTGCCTTCAAAAGTGCAGATGGCACGAATGTGCGGGCCGTTGTTTTTGATGGCCTGGAAAGCTTCGTGGGGAATGTGATCCATGCCAGCCAGTCGGGTCAGCGCATAAGCCCGATTTATATCACAGGGAAAAGCGGTGATAAGCACATCCTCATCAGGGGCAAGGACTTCCAGCAGTCCAGTGGTGGTCAAGCAATACCGGCGGTTGTTCCTCTTGTCCAGATAGGTGAATACGATTTCACCATAGCCGATGTTCATGCCGATGTAAACCATTCGTTCCATACGCTCAATCATGAAGTGGTCAGAGAGTGTCATAGTGGTTAATCCTCCTTGTTTCTTTCGATGATTTATTATAACATGGTGGGAGGGGTTTGTCAACCCCTTCCCCACATAATTTTTACAGAAAGTTTTCCACGGTATCCGCTGCACTCATCCTCCAATACGGGGATAATTACATAGTATCCATTTTCAGTGAGAATTTGCTCAAAGAAAGGGAAATAATCATCAGTCGTATTCATACTGAGAGTGACGAAGCTTTTGCCGCAAGCAATAGCCTTCTCAATGAGCGGCTGCAAAGTCTTTTCGATAATGCTAATCGCTTGTTCCTTGAGACGGGCATCTTGCGCTTCTTTGTTTGCGGAAGCCATAGCCAGGGCTTGGGTAGCATGATAACGCATCTTGAACAACATTTTGGGGTTACCTCCTTCATTTGATGATTATATTATACAGTATCGGGATTGAAATGTCAACCCCTAAAACGCACATTTTGAAAAAAAATTTTCTGAATCCAGGCCTTATGCGGAAACACCGCGCGCTCGCAGGCAAGACGCCCGAGAGCGCGCGGGCGAAAACAAAAAAAAGGCCTGCCCTTTCGGGTCAGACCAAATCTGCCAACATATTTTCCACCCACGGCGCATCCTCTACCCGACACTGGACAGTGATTTCACCGTTGCGGTAGTTGGCAATGCAGGGGATACGGTCAGCGATTTCGCTCAAGGTTTCGTGGATAAGCTCGTTCATAATGGTGGGGTCGGGGTAAATGCAGATAGTAGTCATTGTGGTTTCCTCCTTTTTGTCTTGTCCCTTTTGACATTGTTATTATAACACAGGGTCGGGGGTTTGTCAACCCCCAACCTTATAAGAAAGTTCACAGTCGATGGGAACAACAGGCCGGGGATTGTTGGTGGGGTTGACTTGGGGATAATCCTGGCCGGTGCTCAAATCAAGCACAAAGGGGTGACCATTGCGGCTGGCAATCATACATACATTTCCTTCGAGCAGGAAGGTATCACCCACACACAGGGAGGACAGGCGGACAGAGTGGTTGTAAGCGTCAGAATGAATCTTAATCATTTTATCTTTTCCTTTCTTTCTTGGGGTGGGGCTTTTGTCAAGCCCCAACCTCCTTTTCTTCACGCCAAGAGATTGAAAGATAAGCTCTGGATGTGCCCCATTCTACCTTGTAACCCGCTTCCCTTAACACAGAAAGGATTATCTCTTCCACTTTGGGGGTAACACCCGCAATGCCATTAACATAAGTACAGGACATACCACCATTTTCAGCGACAGCCTTGATATATTTTTCAAGCGTGTCAAGATGAAGGTTAGCAGTTTTCTGGGAATAGTTCTTGGAGATTTCACGAGCATCAGCAGCATTCAGCATTATTAGTTCCTTCTTTCTTTTTGTTTTACTGTCTTTCGACATTATTATTGTATCATAGGCTGGGGCTTTTGTCAAGCCCCAACCTCAGAAAACAGTACCCATTTTTCGCTGTCATCCCATCCAAAACTACGGATTTCCTTTTTATAGCCCTTAATCTCGTAGGTGTTGTAGATGTACAACTTCATCTGATAACCATAGCGAATGAGCCATGCACGGTTCCACCCGTGGACAGGGGCAGCGAAGCAGCGATCGTCCCAATCCATACAGAACCACAGTCCCTGCTCATCAATGTCGCAGACCTTGCCGAAATAGCGGTCAGCCATTTTCTTGGCTTTCTTTTCATCCCATTTCAGGCTGGCGTAGTGGCGAATGTGAAGTTCATGAATCAGAACGAAAATCATTCCGATTGGATAAGCCCACCAGTAAATATTGTAACCGCAGAAAGGGATTTTCTTTTCCCAGATGGAGTTGGTGGTAGTGCGCTTCTTAATCTGCTTTGCCAGTTTAGTCATTGGGGTGTCCTCCTTCATTTGATGTACTTATTATATCATGAGTTTTGGGAATTGTCAAGCCTTTTTCAAAAAATTTCAGGCTACCTCCCAGACTTCTTCCTCACCATCGTACCATACACGCTTGCACAGTTTACCATCGGCAGAAAGAAAATCCTCATAGCCCACCAGGCCTGCGCATTGTTCGTCAATCTTAGTCCATTCAGTCATTGTGATTGCTCCCTTCCTTGTTTGTGCTTATATTATAGCACGAAGGGGCTGAGCTGTCAAGCCCCTTCTGAAAAAACTTTTACATTGTGCCAGCCATCCCGTTCCATGCGCAGGTTCTCGCCTTCCATGTAGGTATTGTGGATGTAAACCGGCAGATACAGAGGGTCAAAGTGATATTTGACTTCTTTTTCAAGGTGGCTAACCTCATAGACTTCAATCAGGCTTGCCAGAGGGTAGCGACCCAACACAAGACCATTGCTCAGATAGTAGTTAGCCCAATGACCATCATTGATGTGCCACTTCTCAGGCACGACGTCGATTTCCTCACCAGTCACAAAGCGCAAGCGCAGAGTAGGCAGGGTATACAGCTGAGTGGAGTCGAGAACTTCTTTAATCTTCTTGAAAAACTTCATGATTGATTACCTCTTTCTTTTGATTGTTATCGTCTTTCGACATTGTTATTGTATCACAGCTTATCCGCCCTGTCAAGGCTTTTCTCCATATTTTCCAGAAAAATATTTTGGATTTCAAAAAAGAAATCCTCATCCCCGACTTCATGCGCCAGGCGTTCGATAACCATCTGCACGCCGTACATGAATGCGTCGTCCCCATTAGTTGCATCATACGAACCATTATAAATGGGGTGCTTCATAAGCTCCAGGACCACCTGCCGGATAGCTTCATTCATAATTGCTTACCTCCTTAAAGTTCCACGCCAATGAGCCACATAACAAAGAGAGCATAAACCGCAATGTGAGCAAGGAAAAGCGTAATAGCTATTACAGGGATTTCCCAATAGATAGGCTTGCGTTCCTTCTTCTTCATGGTTGATTACCTCCTTTTGATGTATTAAGTATACCACAAGCAGCCAGGAATTGCAATACTTTTTTACGAAAAAAAATAAAAAAAATTTTCAAAAAAGGGTTGACAAAAGGCCAGGACTATAGTATACTATAATCACAGCAAGGGGATAAGCCCAAAGGCCACGGGAACTGCCCCACACCAAACTTGCTGGCCTCCATCTCATGGGCACGGTGCGACCGAGGTAACCACTACCGAGCGAGGTAGGGCGAGGGGTTCGACTCCCCTCCCTGATGAGATAGTTCCCCATCCTGTGAGCCGTGGGTTCGAGTCCCACCGCAGACCCCAGTATTGGGCAAGATGTAGGCGAGTCGGTTAAGCCGCACAGGAGGATGTACAATCTGGGATACCAGATTGTACATCTTTTTTTATGCAATTTTGCTGAATATTTTTGCATCCTATGCGTATGCGGAAATACGGCTCGCAGGCTGGCCAGACGCCCGACTGCGAGCCGGCAAACAGAAAAAAGGTGGATTACTCCACCTTCATCTGCATTAGGGTATAATGGCTGTCGATGCCTTCACGGTCACGGACATCCAAGCCATATAGCTCCCTTGCGTCCCTCACGAACTGGTCATATGTCAGCAGCTCACCGGTTTCATTGTTGACCCAAGCGTAGAAGTACCAAGACATTTTCCTAACCTCCTTCGTCCTTTTGACATTGTTATTATAGCATACATGGTCCTGGTTGTCAATACTTTTACAAAAAAAACTTTGGCTGTTTTTATACAGCCAAAGGTTTGACAGTCCACCCTTGTCTCGGTGCAAGTTCATTGCGCAAATCAGCAGCAATTTGCGCATCCCACCAAGTAGCATAGCGACGGAGGCCAACAGTACCTTTTGCGCTCACAATAATCCATACGGTTTCCATTGTGACTACCTCCTTCATCCCTTACTTGGCAGCCTTGCCAAGTAAGGAAAGAACTTTGCTAATGTCGCAGGGCTCGAAAGCCGTGCCGATGTTCCAGTTATCACGGTTGCGCTGCTCATCATCGAACAGGATGCCGACGTTGCCCACGTTGCAGACTTCGTGCTTCGGCGTGCCATAAGGTACAACCTCGATGGCGTCCCAATTCACAGAAGGAAGATGCCGAGCCAGCCAAGCCCGCTTTGCCATGGTCACAGCCTCGTCATACTCCTGCGTGCTGCACTTGCTGCACCAGCTGATGATGCCGATGGCGAAGCCCTTGCGCTGCAAGCTGTTGAGCTGGCGAGCGAGTGCGCTCATATTCACCATGGGCTTTGCCATAATGTAAGGAGCAGCGTCGTAAGCCTGAAGCATATCCAACCAGCCATTCACCGCATACAGGTCTGCGATAGTACCATCCATGTCAAACCAAATCGTT
>JAZNAJ010000023.1:0-2217 GCA_045586445.1 Clostridia bacterium
GCCGAATGTATGGACAAAGGTCTGGATAAGGAAACCGAAGAAGCACGGAAAAAGGTTGCGGAATATGTTCATACTCACAATATCAAATGGGCGGGGGATTGGAATTAAATCCCCCTTTTTTATTATCTGTTAAACAGATAACTTTCCAAAATAAAATCAGGCGTGGTTAGCTACGCCACGCCCGGGCTTCAATTACGAAGGAAGGGAGCCCATAAAATCCCTTTCTCCGGCAGAGGCTTGCGTCTAATATCGCCGCCCGTGGAAGTCCTCTCCAACGGCTGGCTTACTCTACTGCATTGGAATCACTTCTCCTTTCTTGCTTTCGACACCCTTATTATAACATGCGGCAAAAGGTATGTCAATACTTTATTTTATCTGTTAAACAGATAGAAGTAATAGGGTTCCGCTTATTTGCGGAAGCCCTTAATGAACCAGTGCAAACCATTGCAAATACAGAATATCTGCAAATAATTGTACTGCACCATATCGCATTCCATTGCGAAGGTGTTCCATCCCACCATCATCATAAAAGGACCGAGGAAGTAGAGAATGGCGGGAAGCAGAAGGGATTTGATAACAATATTGGTTGCGGTGTTCTTCATCTTAATATTAGACACGGGGCACCTTCTTTCTTTTTTATTTTCCTTAAGGACAATATCATTATAATATGAAAGTATAGATATGTCAATACTTATTTGTATCTGTTAAACAGATAACCTAAAAGGGGGCACTTATCGTGCCCGAATGAAACATACGATGGGAGAATCATAACGACCATACCATGATTTATTATTCATTTCTTGAAAGCCGTGGCGGTTAATCCAAGTAGCATTGCCCATCTTATCATACCAATTCCAATTGCGTCCCAACTTCAAAAAGTGAAAGTCAAATTCGCAAAACCGCATAGCAACAATGTCATATTCAAGGGGAGAATACATGCGTGCCATCACATCTTCAAACAGGGCAACTCGCCAGCCGGGAAGTTCAGCGATAATAGCATCGGTTGCAATGGTCAGGGCCTCATCATAATCTTCATTTTCGGCGTATCCCATGATTTCGTCGTGCTCATCTTCGGTGCGACCGGGCCAGTACCAACTAAAAGTGCCGAAAGCGTAGCCACCGCAATTGTAATAGCGTTTGTCAGTGTTGTCAATGTTGCGACTGTTGTCAAAGTTGAAGGGGTCGCCAGAGATAGGGGCATGCTCACAATTCATAGGTACATCTCCTTTCGTTTTACATACTGATTATAGCATGAGGGCGAGTGATTGTCAATAGGAAAGTTTATCTGTTTAACAGATAAATTAAAAAGGGCCGTTAGTTACGACCCACAGTAGGAAGGGATACCTTCAAAGTGTTCACAAGGGTGAAGGGATTACCTTCTTTATCGGTTTCATCACGACGGATGAATTCATAATCATAACCTGCATTGGTCAAGAGGTTAAGCAATTGCTTCATATCGATGGGATGATTGAAGTCCACATTGCCGACAATCGTATTGTGGGTGGGCTTTCCATAGTGGAGGAACAGCGGGAAAGAAAATCCATTTTCAATTTCACCAGTAAAAGCGGCGGAAGCGATGATTTCACAACCCAGTCCTGCACGCACATCAAGTTGGTTTACCAAGTTTTCGGCGACTTGCAAGGTGTTGGCTTTTACCTGTTCTTCGGCAATGGCGTTCAGATGGTTGACAAGATTGGTGTGGCGGTTGGCGGCGGTCTTGATGTTAGCGGCGATTTCGATGGCGGTCTTCATGGTTTAGTTCCTTCTTTCTTTTATTTGTTCCTCTCTTGAGGACAATACCATTATAAGGCATTAGGGAGTGTTTGTCAACCCTTTTTTAAAAATTTTTTCTAGCTTCCAGCAGCTAGCTTGTTTCCAGGTTCCAGGTCCCAGGCTATTTGAGAGTAGGAACCGGCAGGGGTCATCCTTCCTGCCCGACCCCTTGGGACCCCGACCCGAACGCCTGTTCCCCTCGGGCGACCCCTCAGATCCGAACATCCGTTCTCCTTGGGGTGTTCCCCTCGGTGGGTGGTTGCCCTTCCCTTATGACATACTCATTGTATCATAATAGGAAGGAAAAGGCAAATGCGTTTCTATCGGTTGAACAGATAGACTTTTGCGAAAAAAATCAAAAAACTTTTCAAAAAGGTGTTGACAAATGGTGCAAGGTGTGTTATCATATAGTCACGGGGAACGAAAAGCCCCACAAAAAGAAAA
>JAZNAJ010000024.1:0-1748 GCA_045586445.1 Clostridia bacterium
TGACCCCCTGCTTGCAAGGCAGGTGCTCTCCCAACTGAGCTATACCCCCAAACACAATTGGTATTATATCATATGTTTTTTTATTTGTAAAGACTTATTTTCAAAAAAAGTCGAAATTGTTTTTTATTCCTTAACTTTTAATTTTTCGATCAGGTCGGCATCAGGCGTTACAAATACAGTATAATTCGTTTCATAAATCACAAAACCCGGTTTTGAGCCATTTGGCTTTCGCAGATTTTTGACCAAGGTATAATCAACTGCAACTCCCGTTGATTTTTGGGCTTTGCTGTAATATGCCGCGATGGATGCTGCCTCAACCAAGGTGTTGTCGGGAACTTCGGCGGTACCACCGGTGCGGATAATCACATGAGAGCCGGGGATTGCCTTTGTGTGAAGCCACATATCTGTAGAATATGCAGTTTTTATGCTCAATTCGTCATTTTGCTTGTTGTTTCTGCCAACCAAAATAGTATAACCATCCGATGAAGTAAACTTTAATGGTTTTGACTTCTTTTTTTGATTTTTCTTTTTGCTTTTGCTGGAAGAAATATAACCCTGTTCTGCCAGTTCGTCGCGAATTTCTGTTATATCGGCATATTCGGTTGCGCGATTAATGGAATCCAAAACGGTTTCAAGGTAGTCATATTCCGTCTGTGCTTCTTGTAATTGCTTTTTTGAATGTTCCTCGGCAGACTTTGCCTTGTTGTAGAGCTTATAGTATCGTTGGGCATTTTTCGATGGCGAAAGCTCGGGCTTTAGAGGGATATCTATAAGTTTAAAATCATCCGAATAGTAATTTTCTACCTGAATGGAATCAGCATTTGGTACCATTTTGTAAAGGTTTGCGGTAAGCAAATCACCATAAATTTTGTATCTGTCCCGATTTTCGGCTTTCTTTATATTTTCGGTGTGAATAGCAATTTTTTTTGAACACCTGTCAATATTATTGTTGATAATCTTCAAGGTCCCCGCAGCTTTTTGATTCAAACGGTCGTGCATATTGCGTTCAAAGTAAAAGGTTTCAACTGCCTGACTCAAGGACTCACATTCCTTTATCTTGGCAAGACCTTCGTATTGCGAGAGCAGAATACACGAAAATTCAACAGGCTTGTTGGCAGCAGCATCAATTATTACACAACCTGAGGTTTGATTTGACAATGAAACTGTCTTGAAAAAATCAATTATATGTTTTGCAAATAATTTAATGTCAATAGCCCCTGCAGTTGCTTGTACAGAGCCAGCTATTCTGTGAACAATCTCTCTTGCCATAAGGGGACTCATCCCTACAAATTCGTTAAGTAAGAATTTGTCAAGAAGTGTATCGCTTGGAAGTAAATCAAGTTTTTGTATAAGCGTTGTTTCGGTGATTTCCAAGGGGTTTTGCTTGTTTTGTGCCGGTGGCATCTCGTAAAAGAGCCCCGGAAGAACTTGCCGTACAGCGCTTGTTGTAAAATCAATGTGTTTTATACTGTCGATGATTTTTTTGTCATTTTGAATAAGGATAATATTGCTGTGTCTGCCCATTATCTCAATAATAAGACTTTTTTCGGTAAGGTCGCCCATTTCGGTATAACATTCTATGTCAATTTTAATGATACGGTCAAACCCAAGCTGTGTAACACCTTTTATTTTGCCACCCGAAAGATGTTTTCTAAGAATCATACAAAAAAGGGGCGCAGAAACCGGATTTTCTTGAGAAATCTCGGTCAAATGTATTCTTGGATTGGAGGTAGAAGCGGAAGTCGGAG
>JAZNAJ010000025.1:0-20321 GCA_045586445.1 Clostridia bacterium
ATATTTTTTTATAAAAATCAATTAGCTGTATTTTAATTAAATATTAAATACGTAGGACAGGGTAGGACAATACACCTTATTTCAACTTTCATTAAAATTGATGGAGGTGAATCTCATTGGATAACAAGATCACAATAAGAATAGATGAGATCGAAAAGGAACTTCTGCAAGAATACGCAGAAGAACGCGACATGACCGTGTCGCAGATTATAAGACGTCTAATAAAAGAATTTTTAGACGAAGAATTCGAAAGATAAGGAGAAGATTTAAATGCCAAATTCTAATGTTAAAGTTAAAGTCGTGTATTCATTAAGAATACACATCGCCTTATAGCAATAGGGATTTAATTGTCTAGTTGAAATGAAGAATTAGAGTAATCCGCACTTAAATTGCTGGGCTTATGAGGCGACTCCCGAATTTTTAGCTGCCTTTGATGCGCTTGTAGGGGAGGTTGCCGCAAAATGATTGAAATGTTTAAAGAAAATGAAATAAGAAATAGCGGAATTATTTATAGTAGTACGTTCGAGCAGATTAAGAAACTCTACGAAGCTGACCCTGAGGCTGCCGGTGAGCTTGCCATTGCCGCAATAGAATTAGTTCTTACCGGGGATATTAGTAGTGATGATATGATGGTTGGTCTGTTGCTTGAACCAATGCGAAAAATCAATGAAAATAATCAAGTTAGATATGATAATAAAGTCGAAAGTAGTAAGAATAAAAAGATGATTGATATGAAGTTGGATAAGATTGCGGAAATGGTGAATAAAGGTATGCGCCAGCGAGAAATTGGAGAGGCTTTAGGCTTGTCTCAGCAAAATGTTAGCTATCGCATAGGCCTCATTAAGTCCAATTATCCCGATCTCTTAACCGGGAAAGCCGCAAAGAAAAATGAAGATTCTACAAAAATACAAACAAATCCTACAAAAATACAAAAAGATTCTACAAAAAATACAAAAATACAAACGGATACAAAAAACGAGCCGTTTGTAGATCCTGCGGACCCGAACATAGTTTTCTCATTCTGAAAATTTTACAAACATTTTACAAATAAACTGGATTTTTACAAAAAAATTTTACAAACAAAAGTAGATTTTTACAAAAATACAAAAATACAAAATTTGTACCATTTTGTACCGTTGGTTTTTTTGTATTTTTGTATTTTCCGGTTGGTGTTCCTTGGAACGAATACAAAATTTCATTTGAAAATTCGTCGCTTTTTAGGCGCGTGAGGACAAGTTTTACAAACATTTTACAAACAAAATGGATTTTTACAAAAAGTTTTACAAACGATACAAACAAAATACAAAATACAAACGGATACAAAAACATTGATATTGTTATTGATATTGATATTGATATATTGGTAAATTTTGTACGCTTTCAGCGTACAGAAATTTATGGGGGAGGAGCTTCGCTCCTCCCGACCAATTCAAAAATCGAGTTGAAAATTTTAATTATTTTTTGTATAATATAATAGAAATAAAAAATGAAATGAAAATCTCGTTTGAAAATCTCATTTGAAAACTGTTCGTAAAATCGAATTTTCAAATGAAAATTCGGAACGAATTTTCATTTAAGAAAAGGAGATTTTATGAACAGTTTTACTTATTCAACTTTAAAGAATGCTTGGCTGAATGATGAACGTATCGGCAGATGGAGTGGTAGTCCTGTATATGCAATGAAGAGATCCTCAATGGAAGATTGCGTTAACGGAGTTTATTATGTTATCTATGATGACGGTAATAAGCTTATCAAATTAAACAGCAGCGGGGAATTTATAGTGCATGGTTATATTACTGAATCGGGTCATGTTGAGGAATATAATTATAAGATGAGATATATTTCTCCCAAGGAAGAAAGAGAAGCTGCCGAAGCGAGAGCCGCAACAGAGGCAGAGAGAGAAGCAGTGGAGACCGCAGAAGCTTATGAAGAGGTTGTTGGTGATGTGAGATTGGGTGATCTCGTTGCGCAGACACTGGAGACTGTAAGAACTATGACTATTGATTCGCTTCTGGCTGGTTTTAACTATGGGCTAGATTAATGGAGGGCTTATGCTCTCCTTTTTTCTTTTTCTCTTGGAATGGGATAAGGGGGAATAAGAGAAGATAGTATGGGATAGTGTAAAGTTAGTAGTATAGCGTTTTGTGGTGGCCCGATCGGTCCTCAAACAACAGATCGAATTCCCCGTCTCCGAGATCGTCATCGTCCATAAAAATATAAAAAAATAACGCCCCAGCCTGAAAAAGCTGGAGCGTTTGAAACGTATTGCCGTAGCTAGCCTGTTGCTAGCTACGTTTTTAATTATATACCTCGTGTGAAACTTTCATCACTGGCAGATTTTGCTGATGAAACTGGCAATAATATCATCATCGGTAGGTTCCGCGCATGTGCCATTCATACAATCGGTTGAGCTGGCGTCCGCAAGCTTCTGAAGACTGTTAGTCATAGAGATCGCATAACGGAGACCCGAAAACATTTCGTCAAGAGTTGCGATAAGGGCGTCTATGTCATCGTCTGCCTGGGCTTCTTCCATCCACTTTGCAGCTCCTGGACACTCGAGCTCAGCATACTCCTTCACAAGATCGTTGAATCTGCGAGCGATGTCTTCTTTCTTTGCTCTCTTGGCTGATGCGGCGGCCTGGAGCTCATACTCTGCGTTAGCCTCGTTAAGAATTGCGGTGATCTCGGCTGCGATATCTTCGATGCTCGCACCGGCGCGCATTTCCTTGAGAATTGCTTCTTTTGTAAACATAATAGGTACCTCACTTTATATTTTTATTTATCTTACATATATATTATAACAAAATTTTTTAATTTTGTCAACTGCCGATCGGGGAGCTTATAACACTGAGATCTTGACTTTTAAAAAAATTTTTAGTATAATTTAAAAAAAACTTATTTTTTCTAGGCTAGCCGATCGGTTTGATTTTTTTGAAAAAATATGTTATAATTATTATAATGGAAATAGAATCTTTTTTGCCGATCGGTCCGAAATCAAGTTTACTTTCAGCCAGCCCTGGTCGCATATGTGCCGCGATCGCGACACTCCGATCGGCCCCTTCGGGGTTCAGTTTCGGGAAAATCTGGGAGCATATAGAAAGTCGCTAGAAGTAGCAGAATTTTTGCATATGGGAGTACCGATCGGAAATTCGGGTCGCCACCTTCGTAGGCGGCCCGCTTGGGGTTTAGGGAAAAAGGGCGGTTGAGCGGGTTGCCGCATTTTCCGAAGAAAAATCTTGAACTCGTTTTCCGTTCTCAAACTCTGCTCGGTGACATCGTCAGCGAGCAGTCCAAAAGGGGCAGAGTTTTTCACTCTGCCCCTTTCCGGTATCAGCCGGTCTGACTTGCGAAATATTCATTTAAAACTGCATCAAAAATTTCGGTGGGAATGTCAACCCCGAAAAAGCGGTCATTCTTGCAAAACTCTTTACTGTATCGGCTGATAAAATTCGCTCGGAGGGCACTTTCCGCACCCTCGGCAGGGTATTCGCCACAAGCACAAATGCGGTGGACTTCAACTCTGTGAATATCAAATTTTTTCACATAGTCACCGATTTCGGCTCTCAATCTGCCGATTACATCTTTTTTTGTTGTGCCGATTTTGTTAAATAAAAGCGTTGTTTCACTGTAAAATTTAAAGAAATACACCGCTTCGGCATTTTTGATATTTTCACCGCAATTCGGCATTAGTTCCATTTTAACTGCGGGTCTGCCGTTGCGGAATTTTCGATACATAGTGCGGTTATCTACACGCACCGAAACTTTTTTTGCCATTGTTTAAAATCTCCATTTCATCAAGTTTGATTAAGATTTACCATCGTTTTCTTAACCTTTTTCGTAAATTTCCCCCCAAAATGGGGGGATTTTGTCTTATTTCGGCTTTCTTTTCTGCACAAGGGTCAATTCAAACGAATTTTCACCGCTTTTTAGTGCGATTTGCCGTTCTTTGTTGGTAATTTCGACATTTTCGTAGCCGTTTTCGGTCAAAAATCGAGCAATTTCCGCAATTATTGTTGCTTTTGTGGGATTTTCTTTGCGTTTTCGCTCTGTTTTCTTGCCGTCTGTGGCTCTTGTGCCGACATTTGCGAATTTTTTGGCTTGTTTTTCCGTTTCGGGGTCAAGGTCAAACGGCATTCTTTCACCTCTGTCGATTGCTTTGTCACACTCAATAATATCAAGTGCTTCCTCTCTGGAACATTTCAAGCCGTTCATAATTCGCTCTACTTGGGTCTGCTCTGCCATTGTATTCCCCCTTTTGGCTTGGTGTGGGGCGGTTTTTATACCGCCCCTTGCGGATTAGTCAACGAGAATGAAATAGGCTTTTCTCTTTTCTTCCACTCTCTCAACGAGATTTGACGCCATAAGCTGACGGACAAGAGAAGATACCCTCTGATTGGTAAGGTCGGCACAAGCAGGAACAGACTTGATAAGGTCTGTGATTGTGTACTTGCGACCCTTTTCCATACCCTCAACGATAGCGGACTTGATTGCTTCGTTTGCGGTCTGCTGAGCCGTAGGCTTCTTGTCTGCGGAGTTCTTCTTTGCGAGGAGTTCGAGTTCGTGGTCGATAAACTCAACGAGAATGGGGTTCTCTGCTACTGTGGGGATTGCTTTGAGCATACCGTACTTTTCTGCCTTTGTGAGTTTCTTTGAATTTGCCATAGTATCAATTCCTTTCGGTTTTTAAGACTTGAACCTGTCTTTGATGTATTTATTATATCATAATCGTGGGAGTTTGTCAAGCCCTTTTTTTGATTTTTTTTGAAATTTTTTCAAGGTGGCTGATGAATAACTCTCTCTTGATTACATACACATTATAGCATACTTTTAAGGGTTTGTCAATACCTTTTTTAAATTTTTTTAAGATTTTTTTTGCCGTGGGCGGTGAGCCATCACCCCCAACCGACAAGATAATTATACACTATCCAAAAGCAAATTACAATAGGCAAACTGCACAAATTTGGGATTTTTTTCGCATTAAAGTTTGTGCAGTTTGCCTATTGAAAAATTCTGTGGGGTATGGTATAATGGAAATTTCGCCCGTTGCCTGCGACAACGGGCGATTTGACAAAAAAATCTGATAGGGTTGCCCCTATCAGATTTTACTCTGGTCGATTTCGCTCATAAGTCTTTCGGTTGAGATAACTGTTTCATAATTGGGTATGCGTTCCGCAAAACCACCACCCATTAAGAAGCGGAGAGGTCGCACCTTAATCAAGTCATAGCCGTCAAAAACTTCAAGCACCTGACAAGGTATCATTCCGCCGATTTCATTACCGACTACGGGCGAAAGATTAACTTGCCACAGAGAGCCGATTTGGATTTTCGGTGTAAGGGGGGCGGTATAACTTTCAAGGTAAATTTCAAGAACACCCTTGCCCATTATTACACTTCCGATTTCTTCATCTTCGACTTCGGTGATGTCTTGGTCATCGAGCAAATCGCTGTAAACCTTTTCATCGTTGGCATCAAAAATTTCAACATAGACTTCGGTGAGTTCACCACAAAATTCGCAAACTTTCATTTCGTATTCCTACCTTTCATTTGATACACTTATTATACCATAGAAAAGGGGTTTTGTCAACCCCTTTTTTTAATCATTCCAAAGTTTTTTTCGCATTTTTTTGTGCTGACGATAACAGTATGCTAAAATTTCTTTTTCGATTAGAACATCGGCAAGACCTGTATGTTCCTCAATAAAAGTTTCGTCTTTTTTGATAAAACGATATAGAATTTCAGCCGTCATTTTTAACTGTCCGTTGCGACAAATGTAGCCGTTTTCTTCGCAGTATTTTCGATAAGTGGGCATAGTGCCGATTACATCACGAGCCATTTTCAAAGTGTCCCATATTTCAATATCTTTCGGTATAAAATATCGGTATTTTGATTTTGTAAGCCACCTTTGAGTAGTTGCCGTTGCTCGATAGTCGAAACGAGAATTGTGAGCCACAACCTCTTTGATACGCCATTTTTCGATACTTGCGATAAACTCTTTGCGAATGTTGTACCACGATTTGATAACTGTTTCACCATTTCGGTGCCTATCCCAATACAGAGGAATTTTTTCTTTGTAATATGCAGTTTGCATAAGTTCTTTTTCGTCAAGAAAAATGTCTGCATTGATGAAAGATTTTGTTTCGTAAACTCTGCCGTGTTTGTCAACGATAGCCCAACCTATGTCATACACAAGGGGGTCATCAAGTGAGTTTGCCGTTTCGGTGTCAAACACCAAAATGTAATGTTTTCGTCTGTCAATTTTTTCCATTAAAATAACCTTTGCCCTTTCATTTGATGTACTTATTATAGCACAGATTAGAGAATTTGTCAAGGGGTTTTCTATAATTTTCAAGAAAATTTTTTCGAGTCGGTTCTATCGTTGGGCGTCCCCATTGATTGCCTTCGCCCCTTGACAAGTATTATTATATCACATTACGGGAAAAATGTAAATAGGCATTTTATACAAAAATTTGGGTAAAAAAATTGTGAATTTTGTATAAAATGCCAAAAACCGCCCGGTCGCAACTGAGAGCGGGCGGTCAAAAAGTTAAGGCTGAAATCCGCAAGATTTCAGCCTACTCATTTTTATTCTATGTTATATCCTGCCCTCTGCAAGACCGCACGCAGTCTGTCGGCTTCAACAATACCCTCATAACTTTCGATTTTGCGGATAGCATCTTCAAGAGTATCGTTGATTGTGGTTTCATACTTTTGGAAACAAACCATTTTATCAACGGGGTCTATGAAAATTTCAAGGGGGTCACCCTCTTTAATACCGAGTTTCTTGCGGATTTCTCTTGGAACGACAACTCTGCCGAGGTCATCAATTCTGCGTACTATTCCCGTTGCCTGCATTATCCTCTGCCCCCTTTCGGTGTGATTGAGATTTCGACATCAACTCTGTCAACGAGGTCTGTATCGTCAAGAACAATATAGCAAGGGTCACTTACGCAATAACAGTTATATCTTGCCGAGTCAATGTCAAGGCTTTCGTTCAATTCGTGGCAATTATCAATTTCGCTTTCGATTTCGTCAGCCGAGTACAAGGGGTCAATTTTTACAAAAAGGTCACCATTGTAAAGGAAATATTCATCTTCACGAATATCGCCAAAAGTGGGGCGAGGGGATTTCATTTCATTCCAATTAAATTTTACTGCCATATTATCAATTCCTTTCATTTGGGATTATCTCAAAGCAGTGCTTTGAGATAATCAACGATGTCTGTGGTTATGGGGTTTACTGTTTCACCGAGCGACCAGCCGTTTCTCACCTTTTCGCTATCATCGAACAAAATCTGTTCGCCACCGAGATGTCGAGTGCAGTCTGCCTTTGTTGTGCCGTACTTTACAAGGTGAATTTCGTCATAAGGGAAATTGTGTCCGTCAAGCCAATTTCTCTTTGCCGTTCTTACGGCTTTGTTGTACTCTCTTGTACTTTCCATTGAAAGCCAACTTGTAACGGCTACGATATAACCGACTTTGCGGAGTTCGTTGAGTGTTGCTACCAACTCAGCCATATCGCATAAGGGGTTTGCCACGATATAGGGAGTGGGGTCATATGCTCTCAACATTTCGAGCCAACCCTCAACACCGTAGAGGTCTGCGATTGTGCCGTCAAGGTCAAACACAAGCACCTTTGTTTCAAGATTTACATTTACATTGAGTGTCTTTGCCATTTTCATTACCTACTTTCATTAGTTGTTAATCTCTCTTGATTACATACTTATTATAGCATACATTGTTTTGTTTGTCAATACTTTTTTTAAATTTTTTTTATTTTTTTTTAATCTTTGCCTTGCTTGAATTTCTGTCGGTTGTATGAGCCTTTGCCCTTGCCGTTCTCTTTAACCGAGCCACGAGAACGAAAATGCAAATACTGTTGCAGTTCATCACCCGTCTTTTTAAACATTCGTTTGTCAACTTTCTTCTTTTTGTTCTTTGCCATTTGCGAACACCTCTTTCTTAATTTCTGTATTTATTATACACTATTATGGGAAAAATGTCAATCGTCATTTTGCACAAAGATTTGTGAAAAAAAATTGTATTTTTGGTTATTTTTCACAAATGCCGCCCGGTTCGACAGTAAGCGGGCGGCTCAAAAGATTAGAGGTCACCCCTCTGTGGGGGCAACCTCTTCTGTGAATAGCGACTCGGATAGGGCGTAAAGGTCTGTCGAAATCGCAATTATTCGGTCATCATTGGTTTCATCTGTGTCATTCATTTCAAAGCAGACGATGACTTTGGTGTTATCCGCAAAGGTTTCCGCACTATCGAACAGACGGTACTTACCGTTGTCGAGGCGAAGCAGATAACCCTCGTCAAGTTTCTGTGCGACCACACCGCTTTCGCAGTAGGTGTTGAACAGAATTCTGCGGTCTGCAAGTTTGGACTCGATGAACATTCCCTCAAGGACTGCCGAAGCCACAACGAGAATACAGATGAGAGCCACGATAACTCTGCCGACGATTTTGTTTGAGAAAAACTTTTTCATTAGAAATACCTCATTTCTTTATTTTCTATAAATATTATAACATATTTTTTATTATTTGTCAAGGGGACAATTTGTAATGTGTAAACCGACCGCCCCTGCGATAGCAAACCCCATAGCGAGGAACGCAATTATAAGTCCGTTCATTCGGTTGCCACCTCTTTGTTGAAATAGCAACCGCAACCGCAAACATAATCAAAACAAATGTACTCGCCGTCAGGGGTTGTAAAGGGGGTACATTCTTTAACTTGTGCGGTCGAGCCGCAATTCGGACATTTGGGGATAGACTCAAACTTGTTGGCAATTTCTTCCAACAGGTATGAAATTGTTTCATCTCTGCTTATTACTCGGCTGAGTTCGTCAATGTTATCTTCAAGGCAGTCGCAAAGGCTATCATAAAGTTCTTTCTTCTGGTAAAGGATATTGCAAAGGTTTGCAAGTTCTTCATCTTCTCCGTTGCTTTCACTCCATTTGTGGAATGCTTCTGCATATTCTTCACACGCCTTGTTAAAAAGGGGATAGTAGATTTCAAGAGTTTTAATGTAAAATTCGTATCTCTCTTTAAGCATTTCTTTAAGTGTCATTGTTCATTACCTCTTTCTTTCTTTGATGTATTTATTATAGCATACTTTTTATTCGTTGTCAATAGGAAAATCAAAAAAATTCAGTAATTTTTTTCTGAATTTTGTTTCAGCACATTTTTTACCCTTGTTATAAGCCGAAACAAATAAGACGGTTAAAGTAATCAATTCTTCTTCGGTTAATTTAGAAGTATCAATATCGTATAAGTCTGCTATCTGTTCACCCTCTGGACTTTGAATAGTTTTACTGTGAAGGGAATAAGAATATCCGTTATCTAATACTATACAATTTTTTCTCATTTCGTTTACCTCTTTCGTTCTTTGTTGTATTTATTATATCACACACTTTTGGATTTGTCAAGGGGTTTTTTAAAAGTTTTTTCATAACATTCTTTACAATAATATCTACCGTGGAGAATGTAGGCTTCCGTTTTCCAATGTTTCAAGCATTCACACTTACAGCAAAACCAACCCATATCCCATTCGGTTGCAACTCTTCTTTTTTCAAACATTTAATAACCCCCTTTTGCTTTAATCGCTTGTCTTAATGCAACGGATAAGTTAATGTTAAACGCACAACTTTTTGAATACTTGCAATCACAACACCATTCTGTTTCATCACAAGTTTTCGCAAAGCGAGAACTTATTTCATTTTGTAATTCAAGACTTTTTTCCAAGTCAATAAAATATTTCGGCATTTGCATTACCTCTTTCTTCCTTTGATGTATTTATTATACCACATTATAGGAAAATGTCAATCGTCAAAATAACCAAACTTTTGCCGAAAAAATTCTCTAAACTGTACAAAATAACCAAATTCTGCCCGGTCGCACTGTGAGCGGGCAGACCAAAAGCCAACAGATGTCGAGTCTGTTGGCTTTTTGGGTTATGTGCGAGGGGCAGACAAAACAACCTTGAATTTTCGGTTGTTGAGGGTGAAAGTCAGTTCCCTTTCAGGGTTGACAATAACGAGGTCGGTGACATCACCAAACTCATTCAGTTTTTCCTCAAACAAGCCGATTAAAAATGCCTTGTCGTTGTCGGCTTTTCGTTCCCTCTTGGTGGGGGTGGTGCTTGTTCCTCTCGCAACTTGTCGAGCCTTTTTACTTGCCTTTTCTTGCTCGGGGGTGAGTTCAAAAAGTTTTTCGCCCTTGTCAATTCGTTCATCGTCATTCAGCATTTCGATTACTTCATCGGGGGTGATGTCGAGAATTCGGGCAAGTTCCTTGACTCTTTCGGGGGGATACTGTTTTGGCATTTAATCACTCCTTTGCTGTGATTACATTATACCATAAGTCGGGGGATTTGTCAAGGGGAATTTTGCAACTCCCCTTGACTTTTTCATCAGCCTATCTTGACGAAATAGGCTTTTCTCTTGTCCTCAACTCTCTCAACGAGGTTTGCGTTCATCATCTGACGAACAAGCGAGGACACTCTCTGGTTTGTGAGGTCGGCACACGCAGGGATTGTCTTAATGAGGTCGGTAATGGTGTATCGCTTGCCGCTTTCCATACCCTCATAGATTGCCGTCTTGATACCCTCATTCGCAGTCTGCTGAGCCGTGGGTTTCTTTTCGCTTGAATTTTTCTTGGCAAGAAGTTCAAGTTCGTGGTCGATGAATTCGACAAGAACGGGATTTGCCTTTACCTCTGCGAGGTCTTTGAGCATAGCATACTTCTGAGCCTTTGTGAGTTTCTGTGTGTTAGCCATAAATTATCAATTCCTTTCGGTTTTTAAGACTTGTACCTGTCTTTGATGTATTTATTATAGCACATTGGAAAGCATTTGTCAAGCCTTTTTTTGAAATTTTTTCGATTTTTTTAATCGTGTCGGTGGTACCAAATCCAACCATTCAAAATAAAGTGAGTGCAAAACTTTCGGGGCTTACTGCCTCGCCTTGCTTCCACCACAAGGCATACATTTTTTAACGAGGGGTGCTTACTGCCGTACTCCGTCTTTCCTCTGTGTTACAACCTTATTATAGCACATCTTGTGCGATTTGTCAAGGGGTTTTTCAAATTTTTTTTGAAAAATTTTTCTCGGCTACTCTTGATTTGCCTATCTTTACCGAGAACATCGAGTGGGCATCGCTCTTACCCTTGATTACATACTTATTATATACTATTTCACCGAGAATTGCAATAGGCAAATTGCACAAATTTGGGAAAATTTTACGATGAAAATTTGTGCAATTTTCCTATTGACAAATTGCGTGGGGTATGGTATAATTAAAATTTCGCCCGGTCACACTGTGAGCGGGCGATTTGAAAAGTGAAACGAAAAAACCCCACTAAAAATAGTGGGGTTTTCCCGAAATGAAAGAGGTTGAAACCTAACCCGATAGGGTCGGTTGTTGGGGTGGGGTTGGTATCGCCCAAACCCCCCAAAAGCGGATTACAGAATTGTGAGCAGTTCGTCAAGCATTCTCTGTGCGGTGGGTGACGCTTTCAAGCAGAAATCGTCAAGCAGTCTGTCAACCTCGTCATAGACATCTTCTTCATAATCGTCTGTGCCGTTGGGGTGATAGGTTTCTTCTCTGCAACGACGGGGGCAGATAGAACAATCTGTGCAACGATAATTTGATGAGGGAACAGAGGGAACATTCCCCATTTTGATTTCCGCACCCTTGTCTGTCGAGCCTTTGCCGTAGACCGCACCCGCATTTGCAAGAGCCTTGACGGTGGCAAGTTCCTTTTCTGCTTCTTCGATACTGTCTGCGATGATGATGATTTTTCCGTACTGTGTCATAGTTATCAATTCCTTTTCTATAATTTATTTTTTTATTTTGTGGGGGGGTGTTGCCCCCCATTGATTACCAAGTCTGTGCGAGGTGCTTTTTATATTCTGCCTTAAACTCCATAGCGATTTCATCATCACCGAGCCAAGAGTTATATCTGCCGAGATACTGTACGATTTCACCGTTTTTTACCTCACAAGTGATGTATGATTTGTTGGGGTCGCTCACCTTACGAATGAACACGATGTTTGTTCTGTTGTCGATAACTCTCGGCATATACATTCTTGCAACGCAGTTACTCTGACTATTGGCTTCGGCAAGAAATTCCTCTGTGGTGGTGGGGATAAGTGCGATAAGGTTGCCGTTTGTAAAGGAAAGAGCCTTTGCTTTTTTCATCTGATTTTCATAGAGTGCTTTGTTGTCAAGTTCGGTCTTGCGGAACTCATATTCCTTTTTAATGGTGGCAAACTCTCTGATAAAATCACCTCTCGGATAATCCTTTTCGAGTTTATCGCAATAGTAGAAAAAGTTTTTCAGCAAACTTTCGCAACGGCTATCGAGTGCAACATACATACCTTTTTTGAAATAATAAACTGCACAAGCAACTTGTTTTGCAGTTGCGAAACGGCAACCGATAAGGTATCTTACCCATTCAAGAGGGAAATATTCTGAAACCTCGATTTTGTGTTCCTTGACAAAAAGTTTTTCTTCACAACGGTATCTGAAATTGCTGAGGGTGTGGCGTTCATCTTCGCCAAGTTCAGTTGCGAGATACTGAACAAACTCCTTGAAATGCTCATTTACAAAATCAAGCAACGAGCGAGATGTGATGTCATCGTGGGTGTGGTCATAACCGATACTGTCGAGTTTGTCGCATATCTGCAAGTATTTTGCATAGTGACTGAAATTGGAATATGCAATCGAGTCCCAATTATGAGTTCTTCTCATAAAGCGGAGAACACAAGATGAAGCATTGTAATCCATAAAGTGGTTCATACCGTTGGGAGTTCTCTTAATAGGACTGCCCTTGATACCATAAAGGATACCTGTGTTGATGTCGAGTGCGTAGTAGTTTTCGGGTTTGCTATCGTCAAGATAAAACTTGATGATGTTCTTTTCTTTTACTGTCATTGCCATAGTTAATAACCTCTTTCTTTTTGTTTGTTAATCTCTCTTGATTACATACTTATTATAGCACATTCCGTTCGGTTTGTCAAGAGTTTTTTCAAACTTTTTTTATTTTTTTTTTGATTTTTTTTCTTGCGGTGGGCGGTAGCCATACCCCCAACCGACAATGTTATTATAGCATACATTGTGGGAAAAATCAAGTGGTAATGTTGCACAAAGATTTGCAAATAAAAAAGCTGAAATTGGTTATTTTGCACAAAAACCGCCCGGTCGCAACTGTGAGCGGGCGGTCAAAAAAAATAAGAGCCTTTCGGCTCTTATTCTTTGATAATGAGTTCTGCTTCAAGGTAAATGCAACGGTCAGAGAGATTGAGCGAATAAATTGTTCCGTCATAGAGGTCAACGACTTTGCCCCCCATACACTTCATTGATGTGCATTCGTTGTCAAGGTCATAGAACACATCACCGATTTTCAAATTTTCAAATCGAATAGGGGTTTTTGCTTTTTCTTTGATTATTTTCATTTTTCCACCACACTTTCAATGTATTCAACAATGCGATTAAAAAGATAATCTTCAATAACGGCATAGTCAAGGTCATTCAAACCACTCTGCCATTCTTCAACGGCTTCCTCAACTGTCATTCCGTTTTCAATGTTTTCAAGAATTTCTTTTTTATCGCATTCGTCAAGATGATAATTACCTGAATAACCAAAATCCATTTTTAACCCCCCTTTAAAACGGTAAATCTTCTTCGCCATTGGCGATTTCATTATATTCCTCAACAATGCAAGGAATATCAATGAAATTGCGACTTGCCATATAATCGGCAAGGTGAACACATCTGTCAACAGAGGTAAACGGTCTTTCGTCTTTGTCCTCTGTCCACTGACCCATATGTGAAACAACTGCGTTAAACAGAAATTCAGATACGGTATAGTTTTCTTCGGCACAAAAATCTCTGAACAGTTCTGCCGCATTTCTTGCGTGGGCTGGATACTCGGCTTTGTTGTACTCGGCTTTACCGTACTTGCAAGTATCGTGAATAATACAAGCAACGATAACATAGTCCTTATATTCTGCTCTCATATAAGCATAAGTGTTCATTCGGAGCAGTTCTTCGGCAAACATTACAACGGCTTTTGTGTGTCTTACAAGTCCACCGTCATTCTGCGAAAACTTCGGGTGATACTTGCCACTTGATGAAGCACCGATTTCCCAAAAGTAGGGGGGTACTCGTTCTTCAAGATAAGCCTTTGTTATCATTCTCAATTCTTCATCAACAATGAGATTGAGTTCTCTTTCAAAAAGTTTGATGTCTTTCATAGTGATTACCTCTTTCTTAATTTCTGTAATTATTATAGCATACTTTTATTTATTTGTCAAGGGTTTTTTCAAAATTTTTTTTCGCTTCAAGATTGCTCTTGATTGTTTCTATTGCGTCAAGCGGGATTTGTAAAGCATAACAGATTTCTGTTGCTATTACAATTCGCACCGCAAGGGGCGATGATTTGCTTTTTTCTTCGCAAAATTCAAGAAATGATTTAATTGGTGATTTATTTGTTTTTCTTTTAAACATTTTTATTCCCCCTTAACCTCTGCGATAGTGCGACCCTCTCGCTGATTAGCAAGTTCTCTTGCTTCTTCATAGGTATCACAAGGAACGCCTGCAACTGTGTTGTCGGGATTGATTACAATGTACTTTTTCATAGTGGGATTACCTCTTTCTTTCGTTTGATTACAATATTATTATATCACATTTGCGGGAAAAGTCAAGTAGTAATGTTGCACAAAGTTTCGGTGCGGAAATTGTTGAAATTGCATAATAAATCTAAAAAACGCTCGCGGCCTCCGTTCGCGAGCGTTCGAAAAGCGAAACCCCTTGACCGCAAAAGTCAAGGGGTTGCCGCAGAAAGAGAGTATAGAAAATTGGAGGAATTATTGGTGGGTGAGGGGGGTGTCGAACCCCCATTGGTGCTTTTCAAATAGACTTGGAATGTGCACTTTCACTTGTCTATCTGCCCGGGAACACCGCCTTGAACCAGCCTCGAGCCACTCACCCATATTTATTTGTATCAAGAGGGGCGAGCCAGCTCATACCGAGGTCGACCTTATTCAGTAGGGTTCGGGATTTTCCTCCCCCTCTTGATTACATACTTATTATACCATACTCTTTTGGATTTGTCAATAGTTTTTTTTAATTTTTTTTAAATTATTTTGACATCAGAGTTTTGTAAATTTTAAACATTGCCGTTTTTCGCTCTTGGTACTGAACGCAATATTCTTTGAACAGTTTGTATTCTTTGGAACTTCTGCCGTATTTTCTCAATACGGCAGAGAGCATTTCGATGTATGACGGCATTTCAATTCCCCCTATTCATCAAGTTTATCCATTACCTTTACGGCAACAAGACCGACTATGCCAACCACGGCAAGCGAGAGGATTGAAATAATCGCACCAATCCAGAACGGAGAGAGCACCCACACCCACGACCAAGCGATTTTTCCGCAGAGTTTCAGAGTGACGAAAATTACACCGAGAATAACGGAGAGCGAGGGGAATTTAATTGTTGTTTTCTTTTCTGATTTTGCCATTTGAGATTACCTCTTTTCTTTCTTTGTTGTATTTATTATAGCATACTTTTGGCTATTTGTCAAGTGTTTTTTTAAAACATTTTGATAAAATTTACGAGATTTAAAATGAGGAGTGAGCCGTTGAGTGCGATGAGGTTAATTCGACGAGCCTTGAAGCAAGTCGCAAAACCTATTGCCGAGCCGAGAAGAAACAAGGGCGTGATGTTGATTGATGTTGCGATACCGAGAATGGAACATACTGTGAAGATAATCGCAGTTAAGTCCGTAGGGTCAAATTCGTAGGGTTTGTTGAGTTCAAAATACTTTTTCATAGTTGTGTACCTCTTTCTTAATTTCTGTATTTATTATACCACAAATTCGGGAAAAGTCAAGTAGGCAAAGTGCACAAACTTTCAATGAAAATTTTGTTGAAATTGCACAACTAAACCAAAAAACGCTCGCCACTGCCGGCGGCGAGCGTTCGAAATGAGAAAGAGGTGGGGGTTGCCCCCCACCTTTATTACCAATAGATTGAAATTGAATTGCCACCGAAATAGTCAACTGTGTAGCCTTTGTCTTTGAGCATTTTGGTTACCTCGTCTTTGTCGACATCATCGGGAATAAGACAATCGTGAGCGTTAGCACCTGCCTTTGCGAGAGTGGTGATGTAGGGGGCGAGTTTGTTTTCAACCCAATTCTTTGTACGGGTCTTTTCCCTTTCCTCAACCCTGTGCAGATAATCATCACGATAGGCTTTGAGTGTTGTTGCATCGAGCAAACCTGACTCGATTTTCTTGGTTTTCTTTTTGAAAAATTTCATAGTTGTTTACCTCTTTCTTTATTTGTTGTATTTATTATAGCATACTTTGTTTATTTTGTCAATAGGTTTTCGCAAATTTTATTAAAATAAAATCGCATAAATTCTTCTGACCTGCCTGCGAAACTGATGTAGACAAATGTGCCATCTTCATAACTCACATCAATTGATGAATAGTTAAGATTGAGTTTTACTGTTCGGACTTTTTCGAGGGAGTAAAGAGTATCCTCAAATATTATGTGTTTCATTTTGCGTACCTCTTTCTTTCTTTGATGTATTTATTATAGCACATTATTCTTCATCTGTCAATACTTTTTCGTAAATTTCTTTATATTTTTTTTGGATTGCGGAGTGGTCATCGGAAGTAAGCACGAACTCGGCAAATTCAATTGTTTCCGAGGCTTCAAGACCAAACTTTTTTGCGATAGAGAGCAGTAAAAAATCGTAGTGAACATTTCCAACTGTAAGCATTTCGTATAACCTCTTTCTTTCTTTATCTTGATATTATTATAGCATAGGTTTTGGGATTTGTCAAGGGTTTTTTGAAAATTTTTTTAATCTGACTCTAACTCAAAAGAATTATGTTTTGAAAAATCATATTCTTCAATCCACATAGACCGAGAAACTCCCTTTTCAATAAGTCTTTGCTTTTCTTCTTCGCAGGCGTGTTTGTCTTTACTCATATAAATTGCTTGTGAATAATCGCCCAAAATGTAGAGGATAAATATTTTCATTTATTATCGTTTCCTTTCTCTTTGTGTCAAGTTAATTATACCATAGTTTACGGGATTTGTCAATTGGTAATGTTGCACAAATTTTCGCCTGAAAAATTGTGGAAGTTGCATAATAAAATGAAAAACCGCTCGCGGCGCCCGTGCGCGAGCGGCTCAAAAGAAAGAGGTGGGGTTGCCCCCACCTCGTTAATTGGCTTCGACTGTGATGTTATAGCCACCACCGTTATTTCCGTAAACTCGTTTCAAATGTGTGTTCTTGCCGAATGTTTCCGTGAGGAAATCCTCTATCGTGTCTATTCCTGCGGAAACCGCAAGCACTCTGCAACCTGCGTCAGTGAGCTGAACGATGAAATCGCCTGAGTCATTATCAATCAGATAAAAGTCGTTGTCATCATCGAGAAACGCTGAATAATCTGAAATGTAATGCTCGTTCAGAGTGTCCTTAACTTCTGTCTTTACCATAAGTGCCATTGTTGATTACCTCTTTCTTTTGTTTTATTGTATCTTTATTATAGCATACTTTTTTTGATTTGTCAAGTGTTTTTTTTAAAAAACAAATCTTTCTTGAATGATACCCTGCTGTCCGCACTTTCCGCACTTGAATTCGAGCCAAGAGTCGCCGTCATAAATATAACTGCGTTCTTTGTACTCAATTCCGCAAGTGGGGCATACACCCTCGTTGTAGTTGGCTTTGTTTCCGCCGATGAAAGCGATTGCAATAAGTGTGATGATAACTGCTGAAATAATAATGATTGTGTGTTTCAATTTGAAAACCTCTTTCTTTCTTTATTGTGTCTTTATTATACCACACTCTTGGCGATTTGTCAAGAGTTTTTTAAAAAATAATTTTAATTTTTTGGATTTAATACGAGAATTAATCGTGGGGATGTGACTGTTCTTCCGTCAACACAATAAGCGGTTACTATGCCATTGGTGGTATACCACTCATAAATATCTGCGTGCTCATCTCCGTCTGCGTGGGGAATGATTACATAACCAATCACTTCCGCATCGTCGGGAACTTCGGGTGATGTAGTCGCACAAGAACATAAACCGAAAACAAGGGCAAGTGCAAGAATGATACAAATAATTTTTTTCATTTGGATAACCTCTTTCTTTTTTTATCTTAATATTATTATACCACAAGGGGCTGAATTTGTCAACCCCTTTTGGAAATTTTTTTTTAAAGATTTATTGTGGCACCTCGTTCCGCACAATAGCGGATAACTTTGTCGGCAGGCATTGTTCTTAAATCGTGAATTCTTAAATGTTTCCATTCATAGGTTTCAATTTCGTATCGCCAACTAATAGGCTTTCCCTCGTAGATAGTAACATCTTCAAATGAAATGTGTCTTTTCTTTGAAAAGAAACCTCGTTTCCACAAACTTGCACCGCAATAATTTTTGGTGATGAAGTTCCACAGACTATCAAAATCCGCACCGACTTCCATTTTTTTCTTTTCTTCAACCTCTTGCTCGTCAAGGAGTTCAATGTAGGGGTCAGAAGCGAAAACAAGTTCATTGTCAACCCATAATTTTCTTTTTACACAATAAGCATTTAACATTTTGATTACCTCTTTCTTTTGGATTGTCTTTATTATAACACATTTGTTTTGATTTGTCAAGGGGTTTTTTAAATTATTTCAGTTAAATTTCCCTCGCTATCGAAATTAAATTCTGTTTCAATTTCTTCGCTATCCCAATAGGTTGTGGGGTAGGATTTGTAGAGTGAAATGGTTGCTCTATCTTCCCACTTACAAACGAAAAAGTTGATACCCTCAATATTGCCACCGTCGGCAAGAGCCTTTTTAATCTTTTCAAAATCTGTCATAGTATCTACCTCACTTTCTGATATTATTATAGCACATTATGGGAAAATTGTCAACCGTCAAATTGCACAAACTTTCAATCGGATTTTTGTTGAACTTGCCTATTGACTCTAAAACCCTCCCGCGGCGCCCGGGCGCGGGAGGGCGAAATGAAAAATGAGAGCAAGGGGTTAAATGCCCTTGCTCTTGTAGTAGAGGAGTTCACCCGTATCGGCACTTGCTATCTCGACTGCGTACACATCGTCGCACTCGTAGTAGTTTTCAGCGAGGATTTCCGCAAGTGCTCGGTTTGAGATTTTGAGAGTCTGTTCGATTGTTTCACAGTTGATAAGTGATTTAATGTTGAGTGTCATCATTTTAAATTACCTCGTTTCATTTCTTTATTGTGTCTATATTATAGCATACATTTATCGATTTGTCAATAGGTTTTTTAATTTTTTTTATTTTTTTCTACCCTTTAAAACATATAAAGGGCAGAAGTTGCACCGATGACTGCATATAAGCGACCGCTTTCACCTCTAAAAAGTTTGCCGATACAGCCATATATGCCAAGAGCATATCCGATTGTTTCATAGCTTTCGGGGATTGCGTTTCTATCGTGGGTCTTGGTGATGTCTGTTGCAAGTCCGTTCGCAACAAGAACTCGAAGGGCTTTAAGTGTGTACTTTCTCATAGTGTTTACCTCTCTCTCTTTGATGTCTTTATTATATCATACCTTTTGGCTTTTGTCAAGGGGTTTTTTCAAAATTTTTTTGAGGGAGGAACTTTTATTGCCCGACTCAATGGTCACATAGGGCTTATACAACTTTGCCTATGTTGTTTCGGTCTGCGGTCTTATGACCTCCCTCTGTACTTATAGTATAGCAGATTGTGGGAGAAATGTCAATAGGTAATTTTGCACAAATTTCAGCCGAAAAATTTGTACACTTTGCCTATTGACAAAATAACGCCCGCGGCCACCGCGCGCGGGCGTTCAAAAGTAAGTGACCCTATGCCATATAGACATAGGGTCACTTTACAGAAGGAGAGATATAGAAGCATATAGCGTAGTTGTTAGAGAGAGGGTGAGGGGGAGGAGAGAGGTTTCATTTTAACCCCCTCACATAAAGTGGCATTGTATTCGGCATAATCCCCTATTACTTCAGCCGTGGGGAACTGGTCACATTTATATCCCGCACACCGAAACACCGTGCGGTGAGAGTCTTTGTCGGGAAGGTCTTACTCGCTCTCGTGGGCGACCTCTTCGGTTTGCCTTCCCCCTCTCAACATCTATATTATAGCACAAGATGAATAATTTGTCAATAGTTTTTTTTAAAATTTTTGAAATTTTTTTTATCTTTTATGGGAAACCGAACAAATGTTCGCCTTTTCATTTTCTCCGAACAAATGTTCGCTTTCACCAATTTCGTTTCGGGTGGTAAAGTCGGATCGTAGCCATG
>JAZNAJ010000026.1:0-5360 GCA_045586445.1 Clostridia bacterium
CTCACAGAACGACATGGCTACGATCCGACTTCTTTGTAATTTTCTTTCTTCGGGGGCATTACCCTTTTGAACCTCTGCACCGCAGGATTCAAGGGATTCAACGGTGTGTGATTTTGACGAGCCTGTAGCACCGCCACAGCCATCACGCCCTGTTTTGCCGCCAAGGAGGATTACCTTGTCGCCGTCAACGGGACATTCACGGCGTACATTTTCTTCAGGAGCCGCTGCGATTACCGCACCGATTTCCATACGCTTTGCCGCATAGCCATCGTGATAAAGCTCGTCCACCTGCCCTGTTGCAAGACCGATTTGGTTACCATAGGAACTGTAGCCGTTTGCCGCGCCCGTAACAATCTTGCGTTGGGGGAGCTTGCCCTCAATTGTTTGGGAAACGGGCTTAAGCGGGTCAGCCGCACCTGTTACACGCATTGCCGCATAAACATATGAACGGCCTGAAAGCGGGTCACGGATAGCGCCACCAATACAGGTTGCTGCACCACCAAAGGGCTCGATTTCGGTTGGGTGGTTGTGGGTTTCGTTTTTGAAGAGAAGCAGCCACTTCTCCATTTTGCCCTCAACCTCGACATCAATTTTAACTGTACAAGCATTGATTTCTTCACTCTCGTCAAGTTTTTCAAGCTTGCCGTTCTTTTTAAGGTATTTTGCGGCGATTGTGCCAATGTCCATAAGGTTGATTGGCTTTGTTCTGCCGATTTCTTTTCTTGTTTCAATGTATCTGTCATAAGCTGACTGAAGCAGTTCGTCTTCAAACTTCACGCTGTCGATTGTTGTAAGGAATGTTGTATGACGACAATGGTCTGACCAGTATGTGTCAATCATACGGATTTCGGTGATTGTGGGGTCACGCTTTTCGCTGAGGAAGTACTTTTGGCAGAACTTGATGTCGTCAATATCCATAGCAAGACCCAAATCATTAATCATATCGCCAAGACCTGCCTCGTCAAGAGCACAGAATCCATCAATTGTTGCAACGGTTGTGGGGATTTCATATTCCGCCTTGAGTGTGTCGAGCTTTTCAAGAGTTGCCTCTCTTGACTCGACGGGGTTTATAACATACTTCTTTATCTCGTCGATGTCACCATCCGAAAGGTTGCCATACAAAAGATATACCTTTGCCGCCTTAACAGTGGGGCGCTCGCCCTTGGATATAAGCTGAATACATTCCTCGGCAGAGTTTGCACGAAGGTCAAACTGACCCGGAAGAAATTCAACTGCAAACACAGCGTCTGAATCGATTTTCAGGTCCTCTGAAACCATATCAAGTTGAGGCTCGGAAAATACTGTGCCTTTGCAATAGTCAAAAAGCTCCTTGTCGATATTCTCCACATCATAGCGGTTGATGATGCGAAGGTCATTAAGCCCCTTAATCTGGAGAAGCTTTACCAAATCATTCTTAAGCGACTTGGCCTCTGCTGCAAGCTCGCTCTTTTTTTCTACATAAACTCTGTATACCATAGATTTTAGCGTTCCTTTCTTATTTATTAGCCAAAAGTGCTTTTTGACCTATGTCATTTCTGTAATAGGCGTTGTCAAACTTAACCGTCTTAACCGTCTTATATGCCGCATCAATTGCGTCTTCAAGGGTTTCGCCCACTTCGGTTACGCCCAGAACTCTGCCACCTGCGGTAAGGAGTTTGCCGTCATCAAGCTTTGCCCCTGCAACATAGATGTTTTTATCAAGGGGCATATCAATTTCAAAGCCCGACTTATACTGCTGGGGATAGCCCTCTGAAGCCATAACAACGCAACAAGCCGCCTTGTCGGCAAACTTAACCTCAGCATCTTTGAGCGTTCCATCAGCGGTGTGCTTCATAATCTCAAAGAGGTCTGATTCAAGAAGAGGCAAAACAACCTGAGTTTCAGGGTCACCAAAGCGGCAGTTGTATTCGATTACCTTGGGGCCTTTCTCGGTAAGCATAAGCCCGAAATAAAGACAACCCTTGAAGGTTCTGCCTTCTTTGTTCATTGCTTCCATTGTGGGGATAAAGATTTTGTCCATACATTCCTTGGCTATTTCCTCGGTGTAATAGGGGTTGGGGGCAATAGTACCCATACCGCCCGTATTGAGGCCCTCGTCGTTGTCTTTGGCGCGCTTGTGGTCCATTGATGAAACCATAGGAATAACCACATTTCCGTCGGTGAAGGACAGTACCGAAACCTCGGGGCCTGTCAAAAATTCTTCAATAACAACATTGTTGCCGCTGTCACCAAACACCTTGTCCTGCATCATTGAGCGAACAGCCGCCTTTGCTTCGTCGCGGGTCTGGGCGATGATTACGCCTTTGCCAAGTGCCAGACCGTCTGCCTTGATGACGGTGGGTATTGGTGCAGTTTCAAGATAGTTAAGCGCCTGGGTCATATCGCTGAATACTTCATAACCCGCGGTGGGAATGTTGTATTTCTTCATCAAGTTCTTTGAAAAAACCTTGCTTCCCTCGATGATTGCCGCGTTTGCTCTTGGGCCAAAGCAGGGAATACCTGCATCATTCAGTGCATCAACCGCACCAAGAACAAGGGGGTCATCAGGTGCAACCACTGCAAAGTCGATTCCTTCGCTTACCGCAAAATCACGGATTTTGTCGATTTCCTTTGCGCCGATATCCACGCATTTTGCATCCTTTGCAATACCACCATTGCCGGGGAGTGCAAAAATTTCGGTTACAAGTTTGCTTTCTTTCAGTTTCTTTATGATGGCGTGTTCGCGGCCGCCTCCGCCTACTACCATAATCTTCATAGCTCTCAGCCTTTCTTTAAGGTTATTATTAATGGTGGAACAGTCGCATACCTGTAAACGCCATTGCCATACCGTGTTTGTTGCACGCCTCAATCACATTATCGTCACGGATTGAGCCACCCGGCTCGGCGATATAGGTTACGCCACTTTTTGCCGCTCTTTCGATGTTGTCGCCAAAGGGGAAGAACGCATCACTGCCCAAAGCCACGCCCTTGATGGTTGAAAGATACGCCTTTTTTTCTTCTCTGGTAAGTTCTTCGGGTTTCTCTGAAAACCACTGTTGCCAGATTCCCTCGCCCAGAACATCCTGGCTGTCGTCAGAAATATACACATCAATCGCATTGTCGCGGTCGGGTCTGCCAACTGTGTCAAGGAAGGGGAGGCTTAGCACCTTTTCGTGCTGGCGAAGATGCCATATATCCGCCTTGTTGCCCGCAAGCCTTGTGCAATGGATTCTTGACTGCTGACCTGCACCAACGCCAATTGCCTGACCGTCTTTTGCAAAGCATACTGAGTTGCTTTGTGTGTATTTGAGAGTAATGAGCGAGATAATCAGGTCGCGCTTTGCACTGTCGGGGATATTCTTATTTTCAGTAACTATATTTGAAAGTAATTCTTCGTCAATTTTGAAGTTGTTTCTGCCCTGCTCAAAGGTGATGCCGTAA
Organism: Clostridia bacterium; assembly: GCA_045586445.1. Lineage (GTDB taxonomy): Bacteria > Bacillota > Clostridia > Monoglobales > Monoglobaceae > SIG440. Next base: position 3,421 of record JAZNAJ010000026.1, read on the forward strand.
ACGGTCTTCTTTTCCTGTGGGTTGGGTACAAAATCGGGGTTAATCTTAACTATGTTATAGTTGCCCTTTCTTTTGCTTTTCAGAATTTCAAGTGCCTCCGGCTCGTATCCGGGGGCGATAACTCCGTCTGAAACCTCTCGTTTGATGAGGTTTGCGGTTGTTACATCGCATACATCGCTGAGGGCAATCCAGTCGCCAAAGGATGACATACGGTCGGTACCTCTTGCACGGGCATAAGCCGTAGCCAAGGGCGACTCGTCAAGGCCGTCAATATCTTCAACAAAGCAAGCCTTTTTAAGCTCTGCACTCATTGGAATACCAACTGCCGCAGAGGTTGGGCTGACATGCTTGAAAGATGTTGCTGCAGGCATACCAAGTGCGGTCTTTAGCTCTTTGACAAGCTGCCAGCTGTTGAAAGCATCAAGAAAGTTTATGTAACCCGGTCTGCCCGAAAGTATCTCAAAGGGAAGTTCGCTGCCGTCCTCCATAAATACCTTGGCAGGCTTTTGGTTGGGGTTGCAACCATATTTAAGTTCAAATTCCTTCATTTGTAATCAATCCTTTCAAATTTATCTTACTATACTTTAAGCTCTGTACTTGCATCGCCCTGATAAAGTCTGTCGATAATGGGCTGTGCTACCTCTTTGACAAAGCGTTCGGTCTGGGAAACCGCTCTGCCGATATACAGGCTTGGGTCAAGCTCTGCACGGATTTCTGCCTCGCTGAGCGGGAAGTCATCGTCTGCCGCAATGCGGTCAATCAAATCGCACACGCCACCCTCCATCTTGACCTTTGCCGCCGCTGCGTGGGAGTGGGTGCGGAGCTTTTCGTGAAGCTCCTGGCGGTTGCCGCCCTTTTTAACCGACTTCATCATAATATTCTCGGTTGCCATAAAGGGGAGCTTTTCCATCACGCGCCGCTGTACCACTTTGTCATAGACCACAAGTCCGTTTGTTACATTTATATATATATTCAAGATTGCATCGATTGCCAGAAATGCTTCTGAAACCGATATTCTTCTGTTTGCCGAATCGTCAAGTGTCCTCTCAAACCATTGGGTGCTTGCTGTAAGAGCAGGGTTGAGAGCATCTACCATAACATACCTTGCCAATGCCGAAATTCTTTCGCTGCGCATGGGGTTGCGTTTGTAAGGCATTGCTGATGAGCCTATCTGCTTTTTCTCAAAGGGTTCTTCCATTTCTTCAAAGGACTGAAGTATCCTCAAGTCGTTAGAGAACTTGTAGGCACTTTGTGCAAAGCCCGAAAGCACGCTGAGGAAGTATGCGTCGGTTTTGCGGGAATAGGTCTGGCCCGAAACCGCAACGCACGCATCAAAGCCCATTTCTTTGGCAATTATTTCTTCCATACGGTCGATTTTTGCTTCGTCGCCCTCAAAAAGTTCAACAAAGCTTGCCTGTGTGCCTGTTGTACCCTTGGATCCAAGCAGTTTCAGGTTTTTTATGCGATGCTCAAGCTCTTCAATGTCCTGAGCAAGCTCGTACGCCCAAAGTGTTGCCCTTTTGCCCACGGTGGTCAGTTGTGCGGGTTGAAGATGGGTATAAGCAAGGCAAGGCATTGCTTTGTAGCTGAGGGCAAAGTCCGAAAGGTTTTTAAGCACCTGTGCCGCCTTTTTAAGCACAATCTCGGACGCCGCCTTTAAAATCACCACATCGGTATTGTCGCCCACATAACAAGAGGTTGCGCCAAGGTGAATTATCGGTTCTGCCTTGGGGCATTGCTTGCCAAAGGCAAATACATGCGACATCACATCATGGCGGACAACCTTTTCCCGTTCTTCTGCCACATCAAAGTTGATATTGTCGCAATTGGCCTCCATCTCGGCTATTTGCTCAGCTGAAATATCCAGCCCCAGCTCCTTTTCTGCCTTTGCAAGTGCTATCCACAGTTTGCGCCATGTTCTGAACTTGAACTAAGTCGGA
>JAZNAJ010000027.1:0-3255 GCA_045586445.1 Clostridia bacterium
CAGCGGAGTACAATTTTGCCAACACATTTTCCTGTGGTTCATTTATGGTAAATTCTTTGAATGAACAATCTATATTCTGTTTTTGGCAATACCTCGAAATATATCTTACAGCAATGTTGGTATGCACATATTTGGCATTTACCGCCACCAAAATCGTTTTTAAGCCACTCATTTCAAATCTCCGTTTGTTTTCACTAACCAATAGTCGCAAATTCCTCTTTGCTTTCGCTATTCTCAAGTTCGCGATAATTCACCTTGCCCACCGATGTCTTTGGCAGTTCGCTGCGGAACTCAATAGCTCTTGGCATAGCATATTTGGCAATATGCCTTGCACAAAATGCAAGAATTTCTGTCTTTGTTTCCTCTGTTGCAGGGACTCCATCCCTAAGCACCACAAAAGCTTTGACCTGTTGCATTCTGTAATCGTCTTTTACCCCCACTACACAACTCATTTGCACCAAATCACAAGCATCCAGAATATTTTCTATCTGATTTGGGTAAACATTATACCCCGATGTTACAATCATTCTCTTTGCTCTGCCTTTAAAGTAAACAAATCCTTCAGGGTCCATCATTCCCAAATCACCTGTATACACCCATACAAGCCCGTCATTATGACGGCGCAGGGTTTTTTCAGTTTCTTCGGGATGGTTTAAGTATTCCATCATCACGGATGGCCCGGCAAGAAGAATTTCACCTGTTTCACCATAGGGAATTTCCCTGTCGGTGCCAGGTTCCACAATCTTTATGTATGTATCGGGAAAAGGTAATCCTATACTCCCTTCCTTTGCCATATGCGGTGGTGTCAGGCAACAAGCACAAACCGTTTCGGTTGTTCCGTAACCTTCCCTCACCTGAATAACCGCTTTGTGGTCATACAGAAATCTATCGAGTTTCTTCTTCAATTCAACCGACAATGAATCTCCGCCCGAAAAAACCCCTTTCAAAAATGAAAGGTCTGCTTTGTCAAGGGACGGTATCCTGAGCAGTGCCTCAAACAAAGTAGGCACGCCTGCCATAAAATTGCATTTATACTTTGTAATAAGCTTGGCATAACTTGACGCTGTAAATCTGGGAACCAAGATACTTCTTCCGCCACTTATAAGCATTGCGTGAATGCACACGCCCAGACCAAAACCATGAAAAATCGGCATTGCTGCAAGCATTTTATCACCGGGTCTGAACATTGGGTTCGAAGCAATCGTCTGCATCCCCATTGCATTGAAGTTGCCATTAGTCAGTACAATACCCTTGGTTTTGCCGGTTGTACCGCCGGAATACAAAATAACCGCGGGGTCCTCTGCCGTGCGTGCGACCTGATAGTTCCAAAAGCAAGCCTTGCCCAGCCTTAAAAACTCGTTCCAACGAATAACCGGTGCATCATCGGGTATTTTCTTAATCTTATAGCTCTCGGTAAACATATATCCTGCACGAACAGGTTTTGAAAGTTCATCCTTAATGGATGCTATTATCACATTAACCAGTTTTGTATTATGGCGTATTGCCTCTATTTTATGGTAAAACTGGTCAAGAGTAATAACTGTTACACTTTCAGATTCGTTTATATAAAATTCTATCTCCTTCTCAGCAGAGAGAGGGTGAATCATATTGCATATTCCACCAACCAAATTCACTGCGTAAAAAAGACAAACAGACTGTGGGCAATTGGGCATCGCAATTGTAACGCGGTCACCTTCACGAACGCCTATCGTCTTAAGGCTTTTAGCACAAGCATCAATTTTTTCAATAAATGTTTTATAGGTTGTGGGCTTGCCCATAAAATCAAAAGCAATATAATCGGGATATTTGTCTGCGGTTTCCTTAATTGCATCGTACATTGAGCCTAGCGGATATTCAAGATGTACGGGGATTCCGCCGACATGGTTTAACCAGGGTGCTTTTGCTGTAATTTCCATAATTATTCCTCTTTCTAATATTCAACAGGGGTTGATGCCTTTTCTTCCAAAAGTTGAGGATTCTCCAATAATTTTTTCAATAGCTTTATTGTCTTTGAGAAATAATATCCATCAGCAATTCTTTCATCCACCGTGAGTCCCAAATCAACTGTATCTCTCATTTCAAAACTTCCATCTTCATTAAAAACAGGACGATATTTTTTCTCTCCTACAATCACAAAAGCAGAGTTTGTCCCCCAGTTGGTAAGATGATGGTATCCGCTTTTCAGCTTTATTGAGCCAAGATTGGATAACACCACCGACGAATGATACGGGTCTGTGGCAACGATGGAATATGGCAACCAGCCATGACTGTCAAGCCATCTTGCAACCCTGCCTATTATGCGTGTAACAGGTCTCGGGAACCTGGTCAATATATCCATAACATTTGACGAGGCATCCACCTTGCCACCACGACAACTTGTTACTTGTTTTTTGATGTCATTGTAAACACTTTCCAGATTAGTATTTTCGTCGGCCCGGATAAATGCCAACCCCTCCTGGGATTCATCCGCAAACTGTTTCTTTATTACAAAAGCTGCAGAAATCTCATTTTTTTGGTACAAACTGTTGTTTGCAATAAACCTGTTCATTTGTGGACGCAATGTAAAGCAACGGATTATCGCTGTCACAATTATATGGAATAAAGTATACTTAAATTCCGGATTATCTGCATTTAGTTTTTCAAGATATGTATTTATATTGGTAAGGTCAATCCTTTCTGAAACAAATGCCTCATTGTCACATCTGTTTGGATGAATTAACGGGACTATCAAATGCATTCCATCTATTTTTCTTATTAATTTTGCATCTTTCCTGTCGCCAAAGCGTCGTTTATCATCTTTATTCATAAAATACCTCCACCATACATAATTACATATATTTTATTATACTCGACAAAAAAAGTCAAGAATTTCACCGCAATTATATAAACCTCTTTGCCGGGCATTTTACTTTTGATTATTTGGCGAGAAAATTGTTGACATTTCGAGTTTTACATAGTATAATGTACAAGTTGAGTTTGCAACTAATTGATTTTTATTATAGTTGTAACGCATTTTTTAAATATTCAATAGTTAAGAATTTTACAGAAACTCAATATCGGGATGTAGCGCAGTTTGGTAGCGCGCTTCGTTCGGGACGAAGAGGCCGCAGGTTCAAATCCTGTCATCTCGACCAACGAAACCGGGGTAGGCATAATGCCTACCCAGGTTTTGTTTGCTGTGATTATCCGATGATGAACCTCGAAAATCCGCAAGGATTTTCCCAGGTTTTGCGCTAATAAAAACTCCGATAAGCA
>JAZNAJ010000028.1:0-4301 GCA_045586445.1 Clostridia bacterium
ATTTTCGACCGAGGATGCTCTTATCCGCTTTGATATGTCTGAGTTTATGGAAAAACACTCTGCGTCAAAGCTCATTGGCTCACCTCCCGGTTATGTGGGTTATGATGATGCCGGTCAGCTTACTGAAAAGGTGCGCAGACATCCTTATTCCGTTATTTTGTTCGATGAAATAGAAAAGGCTCATCCTGATGTATTTAATATGCTTCTGCAGATTTTAGATGACGGCAGAATAACCGACAGTCATGGCAAAACCGTATCCTTTGAAGATACAATAATCGTTATGACTTCCAACGCAGGCAGCACAGATTCCTCTGCTGTTGCAGGTTTTGGCGCAGATTCAAACACCTCGTCTAAAGCAAAAGCCCAGCGGGCACTTCGTCAAATATTCAGACCTGAATTCCTTAACAGAATTGATGAAATTGTGGTGTTTGACCAATTGACCAAAACTGACCTTATAAAAATTGCAGATTTGATGATTGCCGAACTTAACAAAGGAATTGCCGAGAAGGGTATCAGTCTTGATGTAACCAACGAGGCAAAACAACTCATTTGCGACAAAGGTTACAGCCCGCAATATGGTGCAAGACCTATGCGAAGATACATCGAGCGCCACATTGAAGACCGCCTTGCGCAGCTTTATATAATGGGTGAAATTCAGTCGGGAAGTCATACAACAGTTGATGTCAAAGATAATGAAATTGTAGTTTTAGTTAAATAAAAAAATGAACTATAGCGAATATGCTATAGTTCATTTTTTTATATCATTTCAAGCAACTCGGCTTCTGTTATTACCGCAACACCAAGGCTTTGTGCTTTATCCAGCTTGCTACCCGCTTCCTCCCCTGCTACCACAAAATCAGTTTTCTTTGAAACAGAGGAAGAAACCTTTCCACCATTGTTTTCAATAACAGCTTGCGCCTCTGAGCGTTTAAGTGTTGGTAGTGTCCCTGTAATCACAAAGGTTTTTCCACTTAAAGTGCCACCAACAGTTTGTTTTTCTGCAGTCATATTTACGCCTGCAGCTTTCATTTTTTCTATAAGCTCTTTTGTTTGCGGCTCGCTGAAATAATGTACCAGACTTTCTGCCATTTTAGTCCCTATATCAGGAATTGAGGCGACCTCGTCTACTGTCGCATTCATTATATTATCAATATTCTCAAAATGTGTGGCAATGGACTTTGCTCCTCTGGCTCCTATAAGTCTTATTCCAAGCCCGCATAAAAGCTTATCCAACGAGTTATGCTTTGCCTTTGCAATAGAATCAATCAGATTTTGCGCTGACTTTTCGGCAAATCTTTCAAGGACCACCAAATCATCAACTTTTAAATAAAATAAGTCAGCTGCAGTTTTTATTAATTCTTCGTTTAAAAGTTGTTCAACTACCGCATCGCCAAGTCCCTCAATATCCATAGCTCCCCTTGATGCAAAATGAATTATATTTCGAAGCCTTTGAGCAGGGCAATTTGAACTCAAGCAACGGAGTGCAGCCTCACCATCTTCCCTGAACAGTTCTTCGCCGCAAGCGGGACAATGCGTAGGCATATGATAAACTTTTTCATTTCCTGTGCGTTTTTCCTTGATTACTGATACTACTTCCGGAATAATATCCCCCGCCTTTTGGATGATAACTCTATCCCCTATCCGTATATCCTTAGCAAAAATAAAATCCTGATTGTGCAAAGTTGCACGGCTTACTGTGGAGCCTGCAACCTTAACCGGTGTTAAAATTGCATTTGGGGTAATCACACCTGTTCTTCCGACTTGTACTATAATATCCTCAAGCAAAGTTTCTTGTTGTTCTGCAGGAAATTTATACGCAATCGCCCACTTGGGAACCTTTGAGGTTGTTCCAAGTTTTTCGCGTTGAGCAAGACTGTCGACCTTGACCACCGCTCCATCAATGTCAAAGGGCAAAGAAGAACGCATTTCGCCTATTTTCAGTATTTCAAGATACGCTTCCTCCATAGACTTTACAACCGTGCGCTTTGGACTTACCTTAAACCCTAACCCTTGTAATTTTTCCAAGCTCTCACTATGTGTTAATGAAAGGTCTACAGATGAATTTTGTATATTGAATATAAAAATATCAAGTTTTCGTTTGGCAGCAATTTTGCTGTCCAATTGACGCAACGAACCTGCGGCGGCATTTCTTGGATTTGCAAACAAGGTTTCCCCAGCAGCTTTTTTTTCGGCATTCACCGCTTCAAAACTTTTTCTGGGCATATAAACCTCACCACGAACCTCCAACCGTTCAATATCCGTATCCAGCTTCAAAGGTATAGATTTTATGGTTTTTAAATTCTCAGTGATGTTTTCGCCTACAGCACCATCACCTCTGGTAGACCCCCTGAAAAAACTTCCGTTTTCGTATTCCAAGGATACCGAAAGTCCGTCTATCTTCATTTCTACGATATATTCAGGATTTTCGCCGTCTAAACCTTGCCGAACTCTTTGGTCAAATTCCATCAGTTCGTCATAGGAAAAAACATCCCCAAGGCTCTGCATTGGGACTGTGTGCTCAACTTGTTCAAATTCAGAAAGCACCGCACCCCCAACCCTTTTTGTAGGCGAATTTTCGTCCGAAAACTGAGGGTTTTCTTCCTCCAGCTTTATAAGTTTTTGCATTAAGGCATCGTAATCAAAATCAGAAATTGTTGGATTATCCATAACATAATAATTATAATTATGTTTTTCAATTTCTTTTCTTAAATTCAATATTTCAGTCTTTTTGTCCATTTGTTACCATCTCCCAATTCAATTCTGTTTAAGTTTTTTTATAACATAATCATACCCATCGGGAGTATGAGGTATAATACATTTACTGCAATCTTATATTTTTTTACCATTATCCCCTGTTATTATATCAAAATTCCCGCCACAGTCTGTGTTGTAAAGCGGACAAAAGCAAAAAAGACAATTTAATTTTTCTGTATCGTGGCACGGATAATACTCGCAATCTGTGTTTTTAAAATATTTAAAACTCAACTTTCACCACTCCTGATATACTTGCCTATCTGCGAAAGAAAAAGCGTTCCTTAATTTGTGAATATATAACCGATACACCAACCGAAATAATATAAGTACTGAAAAAAGTGATAAAAAATCGTGTTGGTATTGATGTTATTTTTGCTTGCTCCATAATATGCTCAGTTTCAAAAATTACAAGACAATGTATGAGATATATGTAGAATGTAGCAGGCGACAAAATATCTGCACCTTCATGCTCATACCTTGGCATAATTATCAGCCACATAATTGAGCCAATGGAAGCAAATAATATCTTCAGAACTTCTGTTCCAAACGAATGAAACATCCCCAAAAATTCCATATATGCAGTACCGGGATATGCTATTGTAAATAAGCATCCGGCGAGAACAATTACCTTCTTGCTTCGGCGCAATCGCTCAAGATTCATATCAAAATTTATTCCCAGATAACAACCTATAATCCAATACACAAAGTATCCTAAAAAAATGCGGTCAGAATACTGGTAATCAAGCATAAGATATTTTGAAATAATTGTAATCAATCCCGCAAGAACAATACCAAACATGGGGGTAATATTTTTGCAAAAACCAAGGGTCAATGGCGCAAGAATATAAAGCTGCATAATGATAATTATGAAATAAAATGGGGCGGCAATGGTACCCAAGGATAAATGTTTTGCAAAAATACCCCAATTAAACTCAAAATAGTGTCTGTGAAAAACAAAATATAAATAATAAACTGCGGCAATAATTAAATATGGTATATAAATTTTGGTTATTCTTCTTTTTAAAAATGAAAAATAGCTAAATTCTCCTTCAGAAAAAGTATGTGCAAACTTGATACCTGATGACATAATAAACGCAGGTACAACAAAAGTAAGACATCTTGAAAAAATAAACGAAATGCAAGATAGCAACGAACCCTTAGGATAGCATCTTATACTTTCGGACAAGAGATGTATCATAACTACAAACAAACACAATATAGTTTCAAACGACGAAATCTCGGCTAATTTCTTCCGCATATTACAAAATGCTCCTTTCGTTAATCTTTCCTATTAATAATATATTATAACATAAAAAAAGTCAACAGATCGTAACATTTTATTTGAAATCATCAAGCAAAGATTTTAAAAAATAGTAAAAATTTCAAAGTGTATTTATGTTCAAAGAGGTTACACTATTACCGAAGACAGATAAACAGTTATAAATTGTTTTCTGAAAAAAGGGAGGTGAATTTAAATGTCAAACAACTCAAGAAACAACAAAACAATGGTACCCGAAGCAAAGGCTGCTATGAACAGATTTAAGATG
>JAZNAJ010000029.1:0-2880 GCA_045586445.1 Clostridia bacterium
GCAACAAGCCTCAGGTTTCATACAGCGGAAGCGTGAGCGTTCAGCAGAACTCAAGCAAGCTTCAGGTTATGTCTCCAGAGGAGTTCCGTGGCTTCATCAAGGATTCTTACGGCATCTACTGGGAGAACGGTCAGCTCATGTACGGGGGTAAAGACGAAATGTGACAGTAGGAAAGTAGTAGGGTAGGAGAGTAAACGATTAGAGTATCAAAGAGTTAGGAGATAAATTTGAGGGTTTGAGGGGTCAATACGAAATGTAACTTTACCGCCACTTGAATGCTACATTTTACCCGGTTTGAACGTGGCTTTTCAAAAATAATGTTACACCGCTATCGGAAAGGGCCAGAAAAGGGCTTATTTCGGTGGCGTTTTTCTTTATATATAGACCTTCGGAATCCTTGTTGAAAGGCTTTCTGTGGCGGTTTTATGGGCTTAATAGGGGAGGAGAGGAATGACCAACCTACACCCTTTTCAGAATTTGAAAAATAACCTTTCAAATGGCCTGTTTCCCCTTTCAAAATAGGGGAGGGCAGGGGCGTTCAAAATTGTGCGATCTGAAAAATGGGTGGACAATTGGGTGGACAATTGGGTGGACACCACTTCGGCAGTTTTCAATACGAAATGTGCGTAATGGGTGGACACTTTTTGCGTAATGGGTGGACAAAAACTCGTATATAAAAACGCATCAAATTTGCCGATGATATAATTTATATAGTAATAAAACGGTAAAAATATGTTTATTCAATACCCTTTATTACAAGGTCGGCAAACGGAGTGTAAAATATGTAAATAATTGACCGATAGCGAGTAATGTGTAGATTACTGCTATCGGTCAGTCGCTATATTGTGCGTGCCCTGATTTAGCCCATTGTGTTGAACCTTACGCTGGCTTTTACGAGTGCTAAAGCCCGGATCGAAGCAGCCGGGATGTCTTTCGGTGCGTGGTGTGGGTTATGGCTGACCAGGCGAACTGTGTCCTCCCTGTCGCCTTTCTGAATGTATTTGATGGTGATGTAGTCCTCCCCGTCAAGAGAGAATGAAAGAAGATACATTTCGCCCCAGAAGATGTTCTGTACCTCCTTATATAATACTATGTCGCCACTCTTCAGAAGCGGATACATAGAATCTCCCCTGACATATACCGCCCCATCACAAGGTGGCAGGTCTGGAATCTGAAGATAATCCGTTGGCTCTTGGGTGTGTTTTGCCTCGAAGAGAGCAACAAGCCCGGCAGCAGCGTTGAGATCATAGAGTGGTACAGATTGGAGTCCGACTGTGCGATCTGTACGCAATTTGAATTCCTCCTGCACCCGGGCCGGTACCGGAGCAGTTGAAGATCGTAGCATCTCTCCCCTACCTGTCAGGAGCCAGTCAGCGGAAATGTTCGCATTTGAGCATATTTTCTCAAGCACATCGAACGATGGCTTACCTTGTCGTGCTCCGACAACGTTCTCTACCACAGTGGCTGCCACTCCGATAGTTCGGGCGAATGCTCGCTTATTGCCCTGAAATAAGGTCTTTATGACCTCTTCTAATCTCTGATTTATGTTCATTATACTCCAAATGTTCGTAAATGCGTAAAATAATTCGCAAAAAGTTTTGGATATTCGCTTTTGCGTACTATATTTGCACCGACTTAACACCGATTAAGGTTGCAAAAGTAGGAAATAATTTTAGAAAACATATAAGTATGAAGCGTATTGAAATGCCAAACGGTCTTAAAAAGGAACTCCGAGAGAAGTGCCATACTACCGTACCGACTGTCTGGGCTGCCTTGAATTTTATCACAAATAGTGATTTTGCAAAGCTGATCCGAGCTGAAGCAATCAAGATGGGAGGTTACGTAAGGTCTATTGATCCTGATGCGGAGTCATTCATTCCTAACTGTGAAACCAAGTACGAGAAAGAGAACGGCAAACTGGTTAGAATGATCCAGAAGTTTTCAAATGATGTTAAGATGGTCGTTCATGTGCAGTCAAGTATTATTCAAATCTATCACGAAAAGGAACTGATTGCAAAGTGCCAGGATGCAAGGCTTTCGGATTGGTCAGAATTCGCTTATCAGGCTCAGCAACTTTCAGAATCACTAATGGAGGAGTAATATGAAGGGAAAGGCTAAGGAACTGCTTAATTTCCTCAAGAAGGAACAGAGCAAGGCAGAAAGAAGATACGATGATCTCTGTGAGAAAAGAAGAGAGATTGCCCGTGATCAATCAACCTGGGAAGACGGATCGGAGGCGCAGAAAGAATATGACAGGCTTTGGAATGAGGCTGATGAAGCACAGAAGCAGGCTATTCTTCTTTCGACAGCAATCAGAGGAGCGCAGTATGTGGTTGAAGCAATCGACAAATTAGAAACCGAATAAACAATCAAGATATGGTACAAGGATTAACACAGGAGCAGTTCAATAAGGCTATCGCAGTTCTGGCTCAGCACCACACAACGAAGATAATGCTCAATTTCCCTCGCAACGGATTTGTCGGTGATATGGGCAAGACACATTTCAGGATCCATATTCACCAGTGCTGCCCTGGCTGCACAAAGGATCTTCACAATGCAGGTTTTGACCTTCAGATGGGCGAAGGCGGTCTTGAGGTCACAGCAATATAAGCGAAGTCTGTAGGTGATAGCACAGGCGGAGCAGTCTCGGATAGTTCAGCGGTAGAATATTCTGACGAGAAGACGGGGGTTCGAATCCCTCTCCGGGACCCAATCAAAGTAAAATGGAGTATTTCGGTAAAATATTAGCGGTATCTATGGAGGACCTTATCAGGTCCGACGATGGCGAGGCTGTGATCAGCGAAGGTAACTACAAGAAGTCAGTTACCCGTAAGCGGTTCAAAGTCCTCCAGAGAGGATGCAGAGGCAAGAAGGCTCTCA
>JAZNAJ010000030.1:0-5500 GCA_045586445.1 Clostridia bacterium
TTTCTGCGGCAGAAACTGTGGTTGTTGCTGACATAATACACCTTGAAGTTCCATAGGACAAGCAACATGGCGAATTTGCATGTAATATTGCAATGCTTTTGGCAAAAGAACTTCGTATGCCACCCCGCAAGATTGCAGAAACAATTGCAGCTGAAATCCCTGTAGACGGAGATATTGAGAAGGTTGAGGTTGCGGGTGCAGGCTTTATCAATTTTTACCTTTCAAACAACAGACTGTATGAAGTTATCCGCGGTATTGAAAGTGAAGGCGAGAACTACGGAAGAATAGATTTGGGCAAGGGCAAAAAGGTAATGGTTGAATTTGTAAGTGCCAATCCCACAGGCCCTATGCATATGGGCAATGCCCGTGGCGGTGCGTTGGGCGATTGTATGGCAAGTGTGCTTGAATATGCAGGCTATGATGTTACCCGCGAGTTTTATGTGAATGATGCGGGCAATCAGATCGAAAAGTTTGGTAAGTCATTGGAAGCGAGATATATTCAGGAGTTAAAGGGCGATGATGCGATTGAGTTCCCCGAGGATGGCTATCACGGCGAGGATATCCGCGACCATGCCAAAGCTTTTATTGCAATTGAGGGGGACAAGTATCTGCAGACAGATTCCGAAACCCGCAAAAAAGCATTAGTCGATTATGCTCTTGAAAAAAATGTGAATTACCTGAAAACTGATTTGGAAAAGTACCGTATTTTCTATGATGTGTGGTTCAGAGAAAGTGAACTTCACAAAAGCGGCAAGGTTATGGATGCCATTGACCGATTGACAAAAGCGGGATACACATATCAAGAAGACGGGGCAACCTGGCTCAATTGCGAGAAGATGGGACTGGAAAAGAATGAGGTTTTGGTACGCCAGAATGGAATTCCCACCTATTTTGCCGCAGATATAGCTTATCACATTAACAAGCTTGAGGACAGAGGCTTTGATTTGGCAATTGATGTGTGGGGTGCAGACCATCACGGGCACATTGCAAGAATGAAGGCGGCTCTTGCGGCTGTTGGTATTGATCCTGACAAATTTGAGGTTTCGATTATGCAGCTTGTTCGTCTTACACGCGACGGTGAGGCGGTGAGAATGTCCAAGCGTACAGGTAAGGCAATTACGCTTTCTGATTTGCTTGATGATGTTTCAATAGATGCAGCAAGATTCTTGTTTAATATGCGTATGGCAGGCAGCCATCTTGATTTTGACCTGGATTTGGCAGTTAAAGAGGATAGCGAAAACCCAGTTTATTATGTTCAGTATGCTCATGCAAGAATTTGCAGTATCATAAGGCTTTTGGCAGATGAGGGTATTAAGGTAAAGAACTTTGATGAGATTTCTGCCGAGCTTTTAAATAAAGACGAAGAGATAGACCTTCTGAAAAAACTGTCCGAATTACCCGAGGAAATAAGAGCGGCAGCAGAAAGTCGCGAGCCTGCAAGAATTACCAGATATGTAATTGATTTGGCATCGGCATTCCATACCTTCTATAATTCTTGCAGAGTAAAGGCTGATGACGAAAAGCTGATGGATGCCCGACTTAAGTTGGTCGACAGCGTTCGTATAGTTATTGCCGGTGTTTTGAAAATGCTTAAGATTGAAGCTCCGGAAAAAATGTAACAGAAAGGTAATTTCCTATGAAGAAAAGACTTTTATGTATATTGACAATATGTGTTCTTATGTGTCAAACCCTGTCGGTTTGTGCAATTGATTCAAAAAAGGTTTACAAAGAGATTAAGTATTATACGGCAAAAATTTTTGTTTGTGATACGCAAAATACCAAGGCAATACTTCTTAATGTGATGCCACAAGAGGGCAATTATAGCCTCAATATGGTGAGGGACATCGAATACAGGGCATTGCCGCTTTGTACAAACAGGGTGTTTGGGGCAAAAGGCCAAAACCTCTCTATGCAGGTTATAAACGAATATCTTTTGGATAGCCCTGTAAAGGTGCTTATCGGGAAGAATGGTTATGGTTACGAAATTTTATATATGGAATTTTTGAGATAAGATTCAAAGATTAAGGAGTAGATAGTATGCTAAAAAAAATAATTTCGATTCAGCTTGTTTTGATAATTGCATTAACTTCAACCATTGGTGTTTTTGCCGAAAAAACCGAAGCTGTTGAGGAAATTACATTATCGCAACAGATTGAAAAAATAATAAACAATTTGACTTTGCTTTCACGATATGAAGATGTAACAAAGGAAAGTCTTTACAAAGCAGCTTTTGAGGAAGTTTTTAAGGAAAATCCCGAGTTGTATGAGCCTGTAATGAAGGCAATGCTGTCGTCAATCGACGAAAATTCGGCATATTTTAATGAAGAAGAAGCAAAAGTATTTTTGGAAGACCTTAACGATGAGGTTACAGGGATTGGCGTAAATGTTTTTTCAAGCGGAGGAAGCATAATTGTTTCCGAGCCCATACCGGGTTCGCCGGCTGAAAGAGTTGGCGTCAAGGCGGGCGATATAATCATCGGTGCAGATGGTGTTGACCTTCGGAATATGGAGTTTGAAGCCGCGCTTAACAAAATCCGCGGTGTTGCCGGCACAGATGTAAAGGTGACTATTATTCGTTCGGGAATTGATGAACCGATTAACTTTGTTATTAAAAGAGAAAAGGTAACGGTCAGTCCAATTGATTACGAAATAATCGAAAAGGATAGCAAAAAAATAGGGAAGATACGCATCTATTCATTTACACAAAATGTTGCAGAGAAGTTTAAGGATGCACTCAATCAGATAACCGCTAAAGGGATAAAGAATATAATCATAGATGTTCGTGATAATGGTGGTGGATATCTGGACCAGGCGGTTGAAATTGCAGATATGTTTTTGCCAAAGGGGTCGGTTATTACCACAGAGGACCACAAGGTGTCAATACTCAACAAAAAGTATGTTGCATCAGGTAAAGGTGGCAAATACAAGGTTGTTGTTCTGACAAATAATATGAGTGCAAGTGCATCAGAGGTGCTGACGGCTGCCCTTGTTGAAAATGAAGTGGCAAAATCGGTGGGCGAAAAGACTTTTGGCAAAGGTACGGTTCAATCAATGTCTATGTCACCTGACGGCGGGATAATGAAGTATACTTCAGCGTATTATCTTACACCAAAGGGAGAAAATATTCACAAGGCAGGCATTGAACCGACTGTAAAGGTAGAGAACTCAATGAAACCGGTTGATATGTCGCAGTTTGATATGTTTAAGTTGTCAAAGACCTACAAACTGGGTGATAACGGCAAAGAGGTTGAGCTTGCCAAGAAGATGCTTAAGACCATGGGCATATTCATTGGCGAGATAAACGAAGTCTACGATGAAAATTTAAAGATTGCGGTTGCAACTTATCAAAAACTTGACGGTTTGTTCTCTTATGGGGTTTTGGATATCACAACCCAGCTTAATATGTATGACAAACTCAAAACTTCAAAGTATGAATCAGATGACCAGCTTCAAAGAGCGATAGAAATGTTTTAATATAGAACGGGAGGACTTGATTAAAATGAGTGAAAATTGTACACACGATTGTTCTAATTGCGCAGAGGAATGTGGGTCAAGAACAGAACCACAAAGTTTTCTTGCTCCACAAAATTCCATGAGCAATATAAAAAAGGTTATAGGCATTGTAAGTGGTAAAGGCGGTGTAGGGAAGTCATTGGTTACCTCGCTTATGGCAGCAGGGGTACAGAAGGAAGGCTACAGATGTGCAGTTCTGGATGCTGATATAACCGGACCGTCAATTCCCAAACTTTTTGGCGTAAAGACAAAGGCAAGCGGCAATGATTACGGCATACTTCCGGTTGTAAGTTCAAAGGGCACAAAACTGATGTCGGTAAATCTTCTGCTTGAAAACGATACCGACCCGGTTGTTTGGAGAGGGCCTGTAATAGGTGGCACAGTAAAACAATTCTGGACAGATGTCATCTGGGAAGATATTGACTGTATGTTTGTGGATATGCCTCCCGGCACTGGGGATGTTCCGTTGACAGTATTTCAATCCTTGCCTGTCGATGGTATAATTGTGGTAACATCTCCGCAGGAGCTTGTTTCAATGATTGTTGAGAAGGCAGTTAAGATGGCAAAACTGATGGACATTCCTATTTTGGGGATTGTAGAAAATATGAGTTATGTTGAATGCCCAAATTGTAGTGAACACATAAATATTTTTGGCGAAAGTAAGCTGGTGGAAACAGCCGAGGCTTTTGGAATTTCGGCACTTGGGAGAATCCCTGTGCGACCTGATATTGCTTCAAAATGCGATGCAGGCAAGGTGGAGGATATAGATGCCAGTGAATGGCTGCAAAAGGCTATTTCTGTTGTAAAGGAAACCATAAACTCATAAAAAGAAGAGGAACGATATGTTTTTAGCAGATAACTGGAAAGATTATGAATTGCTTGATGCGAAAAATGGTGAGAAACTTGAAAGATGGGGAAAGATTATTTTAAGACGCCCCGACCCGCAGATTGTTTGGGATATTTCTGAAGAAGACAGAAATAAGGCATGGGACAGACCGGATGCGCATTATTTCAGAAGCAATACCGGTGGCGGACATTGGGAAAGTCGCAAGGGTTTGCCTGAAAGCTGGACAATTGATTATGGCGAGCTTACTTTTGGGATAAAGATGATGGGCTTTAAGCATACAGGTCTTTTCCCGGAGCAGGCGGCAAACTGGGATTGGTTTTCAAAGCTGATAAAGGACAGCGGCAGAAACGATATCAATGTTTTAAACCTTTTTGCATATACAGGTGGTGCAACTATGGCGGCGTCAAAGGCGGGGGCATCGGTGTGCCATGTTGATGCATCCAAGGGTATGGTGGCATGGGCAAAAGAAAATGCAAAACTTTCAGGACTTGAAGACAGACCAATCAGGTATATTGTAGATGATGTAAAAAAGTTTACCGAGAGGGAAATCCGCCGTGGCAGAAAGTATGATGCGATCATTATGGACCCACCATCCTATGGCAGAGGCCCGACAGGCGAGGTCTGGAAAATCGAGGAAGAACTTTTTGGGTTGGTAGAACTTTGCATGGAGGTTTTGTCTGATCAACCATTATTCTTTTTAATAAATTCATACACAACAGGTCTTTCGGGCGGAGTGCTTGAAAACATACTTAAAATGACACTCAAAAAAAGGTTTGGTGGTTCTGTCTCAGTGGACGAGGTGGGGTTGCCAATAACCAATAATGATTTAAGATTACCTTGCGGTTATTCCGGCAGGTGGCAAAGATAATAAAATTACTTTTAAATTAGTGGGTGAAAATTTGGACAATAATACAAAAGACACAATTATAAAAATGAATAATGTGGAATTTCTTTATGAGAGTACCGAAGAACCCGGAGGAAGCAGAGTACTGAAAGGGGTTAACCTTGATGTAAAGAGAGGCGAATTTCTTGCAATACTTGGTCACAATGGTTCAGGAAAGTCTACAATAGCCAAGCATCTTAACGCCATTTTGGTTCCCGATAAGGGGACTGTTACTGTTGATAATCTTGCCGTGCCAG
>JAZNAJ010000031.1:0-6969 GCA_045586445.1 Clostridia bacterium
TTGTCTTCCTAAGACCGCTTTGGCCTCCGACTTGCCTAAGCCCTCACACACACAAACGCCGCCCATTCACCCATAATGCGTTGGGTTTTTATTTTAAATCCTGCGTTTTCAAGTGCGGTGCGAACCTCGTCTTTGCGTTCAATTATAATCCCCGAGCATATAAATACCCCATCGGGCTTCATAAAGTCCTTTGCAAACACTGAAAGATTGATTATTACATCTGCCACAATGTTGGCAAGAACAATGTCATACTTATTCTTGGCAAGGGTTTGACAAAGCTCTTGGTCGGTGGTAATATCCCCTGCATAACCGTGATAAATTTCTTTCGGCAAATTATTAAGTGCCAGATTGGAATATGCCGTTTCAACCGCCATCGGGTCAATATCCACGGCAGTTGCCTCTTTTGCCCCAAGAAGCAGGGCAATAACCGACAAAATCCCACTTCCACAACCCAAATCAAGCACCAAATCGCCGTTAGTCAGGTGATTTTCAATCTCCTCAATGCACATACGGGTACTCTCGTGGGAACCGGTCCCAAAACTGCAGCCGGGGTTTATAACAAACTTGGTGCGCCTCGAGTCGGGAACGCTTTCCCATTCGGGAACAATAAGCACCTTTTCGCCAATCTCAAGAGGCTTGAAAAACTGCTTCCAATTCTCTGACCAATCCTCATCTTTTACCGATTTTGTGTGCAGACCAAGCAGATTAAGGTCGGGGCAAAGCTTTGATGCTTCGCTAAGCGTCGATTTAACCTTTTCAAGCTCGTCTTTACCCTCAGCATCGTCGCCAAAATAAAGGGTGATGCAACTGTCAGCGGTTTTCAATTTTTCAAGTTCCTCGTCAACATAATCCCAATACTTTCTGTTGTTCTCCAAGAACTCCTTAAAGTCATCCTTATCGCTTATTTCAATCTGGGTAATCCCCATATCATAAAGAACCCCCGTAACAGGCTCAATACCCTGTGCAGTGGTGGTTATTTTAAGTTCAATCCAGTTCATAAAAGTTTTCTCCCGTACCCAAAATTTTACGGTTTGACCGTCTATTCAAAACCTATTGTGTTCATAAATGATTCCTTGTTTCGCCAATCCTCATTGACTTTTACCCAAAGCTCCAGGTAGACCTTGCTGTCCAAAAACCTTTCAATATCTTCTCTGGCACGGCTGCCGATTTGCTTCAGCTTTTCGCCCTTTTTGCCAATGATAATCGCCTTATGACTTTGCCTTTCGCAATAAATCGCGGCAAGAATTTCATAAGTTCCGTTGTCTTTTTTGTGCATCTTCTCAATTTCTACAGCAACGCCATGTGGGATTTCCTGATTAAGAAGCCGAAGTGCCTTTTCGCGGATGTATTCTGCCACAATCTGTCGTTCCGGCTGGTCGGTTATAAGGTCGCCGGGGAAGAACTGAGGCCCCTCCTCCAAAAAACTGTCAATCTCGGCAAGAAGTGCGTCAACATTGTCACCCATCCTTGCCGAAAGCGGAACAATCCCCGCAAAGTCATAAAGGCCCGACAATCTGTCAATAACTGGCAGAACCTTGACTTTTTCGATGGTGTCAACCTTGTTGACAACTAACAAAACCGGAACATCAGCCTTTTTCAGTCCCTCAAGAGCAAGGCGTTCCTTTTCGTATTCGTTTTCGTGAAGATTGCAGTCCACCACATAAAGAAGAACATCAACTTCCTTTGTTGCGGTGTAGATATATTTTTCCATTCTCTCGCCCAGCTTATTATGGGGCTTGTGGATACCCGGCGTGTCAATAAAAACAATCTGACTGTCCTTGGTGGTACGCACCCCCATAATTTTTGTGCGTGTGGTCTGCGGCTTGTTGGAAACAATGGCAACCTTCTCGCCGATTATTTTATTCATAAGCGTAGATTTCCCTGCATTGGGTCTGCCTACAATTGCTACAAATCCTGATTTCATCATATTCTCATTACGCTCCTCAATCTTAACGGGTTAACCCCATTTCCTGCAAAATTTCTCGTTGATAGTCAAACATTTCTTCCTCGTCGTCGGGCGTCATATGGTCAAAACCAAAAAGGTGCAGCATGGAATGTACTGTCAAAAACCCTACTTCGCGGTCAAAAGAATGCCCATATTCCTCAGCTTGCTCGGCGGCACGCTCCAAAGAAATAACAATATCCCCCAAAATCATTTCGCCGTCGGGACTAAAGTCCAGCTCGTCCTCAATAATTTCGCCATCTTCGTCATACTCAAAAAGCGGAAACGACAAAACATCAGTTGCACGGTCAATCCCCCGATGCAGGTTGTTAAGTTTTTGTATACTGTCGTTGTCAACAAACATAACGCTGATTTCCGCATTGGTGGGGAAGTCCATATATTCAAGCGAGGTTTTGACTGCCAGCCTCACCAAATCACGCAATTCCTTTGTTACTTTAAAAACCTTTTGTTCGTTGCGAATAGGAACCTTCATAATTTACTCCTTTGTCTGCGACTTTCTGATGCGGTTTCGGCTTTCCTTTGCCCGCTCTCTTTCAATTCCCTTTTTTTCGTAAGCCTTTACTATCTGCTGAACAAGAGGGTGTCTTACAACATCCTTTTCGCTGAGATACATAAATTCAATCCCCTCAACGCCTTTAAGTACAAGCTCGGCATCCCTCAGCCCTGATTTCTTGTTGCTGGGCAGGTCAATCTGTGTTACATCGCCCGTAACAACAATCTTTGATGAAAACCCCATTCGGGTAAGAAACATCTTCATCTGCTCGGGCGTGGTGTTTTGTGCCTCGTCAAGGATTATGAAAGCATCGTCTAATGTTCTGCCACGCATATATGCAAGAGGCGCAACCTCAATCAATCCGCGTTCAATGTTCTTGTGGAAGGTTTCGCCGCCCAACATATCCCCAAGAGCATCATAAAGCGGCCTCAGGTACGGGTCAACCTTGTCCTGCATATCTCCAGGCAAAAAGCCCAGACTTTCCCCCGCCTCAACGGCAGGTCGGGTAAGAATAATCTTGTTCACTTCTTTGTTTTTAAACGCCTTAACTGCCATAGCAACGGCAAGATAGGTTTTGCCCGTTCCCGCAGGGCCTATGCCAAACACGATAGAATTCTTTTCAATGGTGTTTATATAATTGCGTTGCCCCAATGTCTTGGCACGGATAGGTGTGCCGCGGGAGGTAATGCAAACACAATCGCTGCCAAGGGTTTCAAGTTCTTTATCGTTACCCTCTTCGATTTGTGATATAACATACTTGACCTCTTGCTCGCCAATGGCGGTGCCTTTGTGTGCCATACCGACCAGGTTCTGGATAACCCTTACGGCACGGTCCACATTTTCAGGCTCGCCGCCAACCTTGACCTCAGAGCCACGGTTGATAACCGCCACATCAAATTCCTTCTCGATAAGGCGTATATTCTCGTCAAAGCTGCCAAAGAGATTTATCAAAATTTCCATTTTTTCAATGTCAATGTGTCTTTCCATAAAATGTTCCCTTCTGTATATTCAGCAGGCGGCAAAGCCAACCTGCATCGGTGTAAAAATCCTAATCTAATTGTAATCTATATTTTCGGTTTTGTCAATTGCCGACTTTTGTGCAATGTCCTCTTTGCAGACAAATTCTGCCGTTACCTCAATGGTTTTGTCATTTTTTTTCTTATAGGTAACCTGGCGAGTCAAAATCTGGGCTTTGCCCTCAAGCTCCTTTTCAAGCATCCTGCAAAGCTCTTCCTTGCCAAGGTTTCCCGCCTCTTCTTCGGTGCGGGTCCTTTTTTGCGGGATATATTCCCTGTAAATCGTCTTTGTTCGGACAAATGGCGGCAATTTCTTTTTAAAAAGGTCAAACTGCACTGTCTCGGTTTCTTTGTCCCTATATTCAAAGGGCGGTCGGTCGTTCAGGAAAAGCCTTAGCCGAGCACCAAACCCCTCGATGGTATACCGCACCGCCTCCTTGCCGGTAAATACCTTTTCGGTAAATTCAAGGGGATATTCGCTCGTCTTTTTGTAGATTGTTTCGGCAAAAACCTCACCGTCAGAATGTGCATACCGAATCCCCACAACCTTGCTGTCCATTGCTCCGCTGACAAGCAGGTCGCCTTTTTCCACCATTTCGCCCAAAACAACCACAGTTTGCCCTGCCCTGACCTCAAGCCCGCGGATTATCCCATCACGGCTTGCCACAATGTTGCAGGGGATGTCGGTGTCAACAGCAATCTCGGTGTCCAGGCGTTCACGCACCTCAATATATGCCCTTGACCCCCTGATATTGACGCCAATCCAGGCGATATCATCAAAAGCGGTCATCATTTTGTTTTGCACAAGTCGGCGGTCAACAGATTCCACTGCCGCCCCGCGATAAAGTCCAAACTCTTTAAGTCCCTTTTCAACCTCGCCTTTTGCAAGACGCTCGGTTCCCACAATATCAATACCTGTGATATGGGTGGACAAATACCACAGAATTGCAAAAAAAACAACCACTCCGCCAAGGGCAAAACGGCGTTTTCGGTAGCGGTGTAACAAAAACGGCATACCTGACCGATTTTGTATCCGCACCCTGGTACGGGTCTTTTTGGCAATGGGCCGCACCTGACGAAACCCGTCAATCCCCATTCGGGCATTGATTTTTCTGTCGTTAAGGCGTTTGACATTGGTCAGATAAATACCCCGTCGCATACAGATATTCAAAAACCGCTCCAAAAAATCACCCTCGGCCTCAATGGTGATGTTCCCTTTCAAAAATTCCAGAACCTTGTCGACTATCACCCTTAAACCTCCTTTTTAAAGTCCAGCGACGAAACCCGACCCGTTATATACAAAAGCTCACGGGCAAGGCTTTTTATTTCAAGCTCGATGCCGCAGATTTCAAGTCGGTGCGGCTTTGCCATCAGAACAATGCGTGAGCCTGTGTATTCTGCCACGCTTTGGTAGTTTTCAACCGTCAGCTCGCGGTTGCCGATAAAGGTTATCTTCGGGACATCCAAGATGACCTCTCTGGAGACATCAAAGGAATTTGCCATCTTTTCACGCAGAGTCCGGCGTTCACCCTTTGGTGGTCTTTCTTTCTTCATACAACACACAACCTTCCTTGGCTAAATTTTATGCGTAGAGTCGGGGATTAATGAATATATATATTTACAAATAAAGGAGTGTTCGCTATGAAAAAGTTTTCTCGGGGCATATACGGTGCTTTGGTAATTTATCTTGCAGCGGTGCTTATGTCCGACCCGCAAACTGCGCTTAAATCGGGCAAAGATGCACTTTTGATATGCGCAAACTCGGTTGTTCCTGCCCTATTTCCGTATCTTGTATGCAGTGGTTTTCTGTCAAGAGCAGGGCTGACCGCAGCATTCAGCCGATATATGTCGCCGCTTATGCGCCCCGTCTTTGGAGTGCCGGGCAGTGGCGCAGTTGCCTTTGTTTTGGGAATGGTCAGCGGCTATCCGGTGGGTGCGGTTTGCGTCAATGACCTGTATCAGGCAGGGGAGTGTTCCAAGGAGGAAGCGGAGCGGATGCTTGCTTTTTGCAACAACTCAGGACCGCTTTTTATTTTGTCGGTTGTTGGGTGCGGATTTTTAGGAAGCCCATACCTCGGCAGAGTTCTTTATATATCCCACATTCTTGCGGCGGTGCTTACGGGGATAACCTTAAAAACCTTTTCTCCACACAAAAAAGCTGCAACAAAGGCACTGCCGCCAAAGCCTGCAACCGCCCCCAAGAGCATTATTGGGATAGTGGGTACAACCATGGACAGTTCGGTTTTTTCTATAGCCAAAATTTGTGGCTTTGTAATATTCTTTACCGTTTTTGCAAAAGCACTCCCGCAAAGTTCTGCCACACCATACATACACTCTTGGCTGGAAATCACAGGCGGAATAAAATCCCTTTGTGAAACCTCGTTAAATACGGAAATTAAGTTGGGGCTGATATCTTTCTTTCTGGCATTTTCAGGAGTTTCGGTTATGCTTCAGGTGGGAGCGGTAACGGTCGATTCGGGACTGTCGCTCAAAACTTATTTTTGGGGCAAGCTGTGTCAGGGCACATTCTCGGTGGTGCTGACAAAAATTCTTGTTTCATATATACCCATTGCCACCGACACGGCAACAAAAAACGCCGTGTCGGAGATTTTCAAAATCCCTCACAGCGTTTTTCAATCGTCTTTGATAATGCTTATTTTTGCCCTGTGCGTACTTTTTTCAATGCTTGGACTGTTCAGATTGATAAAGAATACTCAGCATTAATATCTGGGCGGATGGTAGTTACTGCGTCTGCGCTTTTTGCGTTTGCTCTTTTTGATGGCGCGATAAAATCCCACACACACCAGCCCCACAAATGCAAGGACAAGTCCAAAGAATGCAAAAACAATAAACTTTACAAGGCGGAAACTCCAAAGCCATTCAAAAAATGTAGATAAAAATCCAAGGAAGTGCCGCTTTATTTCAACGGTGGAGCAAAGGTCAACCCTGCCCACCTCGTTGCCTTCATACATAAACTTCGCCACACCGATTTTCTGTCCCGAAAAAATGGGCGCATACACCTTTTCAGGTATTTCGCACACAACCTCAACCTTTTCGGCGTCGCCGCCATTTGGGAACAACGCATTCAGGTTGTTTGACGCCGACAAAAGTATATGGTCTGTTCCGTCTGATGCCTGCTTGACCTTTACCTCGCCAAAAATATCATCCCGTTTTGCCAGAGTTTTGAGAGAAAAGTCGGTCAATCCGTGCTGAAGTATGGCTTTTGATTCGTTGTGCGAAACGGCTATATCCTCGGCACCGAATACAACCGAGATTACCGATTTTCCTTTGTCTTCGGCTGAAGAAACCAGGCAATACCCCGCCGCATCGGTGGAGCCTGTTTTAATCCCCGTAGCCTTGTCGTAAAAATAATAAGGATATCGCATCAGGGACACTAGATTATTGGTGTTTATAAAATACCTCTTGTCCGACATATTTGTTGCGGGCAGATATATGTGCGCACATTCAACAATACTGCGAAAGGTTTCGTTCTTCAT
>JAZNAJ010000032.1:0-2410 GCA_045586445.1 Clostridia bacterium
GGTCTGGTTCACATTTATATCCCGCACACAGGAACACCGTGCGGTCGGGTCATCGGGCATAGGTCTTACGGACTCTCGTGGGTCACTCCCTTTGGGATTGCCTTGCCCTCTCCTTTTGTACCCTTATTGTATCACACTTTAAGGGGTTTGTCAAGAGGTTTTTGAAATTTCTTTCAAAGGACTTTTTTTACTCGGTGCGCCCCTCACCCTTGGTGTCTTGTGGACTCCTCTTGACTTCTCTTACATTGTATCATAACTTGGATGATTTGTCAAGAGGGAATTTCAATTTTTTTTGAAATTTTTTATCGACGCCGAACCAAGCCTTGCTCCATGGCGACACATGGGATTCATTTTCATGTCGCCCTCCTGACACTACAGATTATAGCACATCCAATAGTAGAATGCAATAGGCAAAATACACAAAATCGGGATTTTTATTTTCTTGATATTTGTGCAACTTTTCTCTTGACAAAATGCTGGCCCTGTGGTATAATGGAAATTTGCGCGCCTCACACCCGGGGGCGCGCCGCTGAAATTTTGTGCATTTTGCACAAAAAGCCCACCGCTCTTGTATGCCGAAGCCAAAAGCGGTGGGGAATTATAATCTTCAATTATTGTGGCTGTTCGGGGAGCCACCCCCTAAATCCAATCCATTTTAACCTCCAACACTAATCGATCGGGGTGAAAAAAAATCGCCGAGCCGAGCATCATCGGCGACAAGTCTACAAGCAAGTCTAATCATTGATGGCTATTTCGGGCGCCACCCCTAAGTCCAAGTCATAAAAGCCCCTCCATGGCACTAATTAGTTACTATTTTCACTCTTTAGTTTTATTTCCCTTTAGTAGCTATCAAACAATCATTAGGCATCACTCTCTCTTTCTGCTATTAGTATAGCACACTTAAGCGTGTTTGTCAAGGGTTACCTGTGAAAAATTTTACCCAGCTTGTTACAGATGTAACCGAAGCACCACAGCAGACCGAACCACTTCCAGTAGCCCAGGGCAGCCAAAGGAGCCAGTGCAGGCATGAGATAGATAAAGGTCGGGGTCATCCACAGGAAAACTGCAGGCAGGAGGAAGATGTATACCAGAGAACTCAGTGCGTCAGATGCGGCTTCTTCTGCGGACTTCTTGATGATTTCCTTGGAGTTGATAATAGTTTCCATGTTTAATTTCTCCTTTGTTCTTTTGGATGTATTTATTATAGCATACTAGAATGAATCTGTCAAGAGGTTTTCATAAAATATTCGCGACTATTTTACTTATCTCCGCTACTAACTCACTTCACAGGCTTGTTTCTGTGTCACGACCTTGAGTTTATCCGCAACACGCTCACGGGATTTAACCGCAATTGGTACTCCATCGTAGGTGTCTGTTGGATTTCAATTCGCCACTGTTTCTGTCGGCCGCCTATTCCTGATGGCTTTTGCTGACGAGGTTCCCCTCTTGACACATTCATTATAGCATACCTTGGGGATTTTGTCAATCCCCAATTTCCCATTCTTCGCCAGTTAATTCTTCCCATGCTCCCAGAATCTGGCAGAAGGTTTCTTTTGCGTACTGTTCTGCGGATTCTATCTGCTTCTGGTCATAGTGTCCATCCTCATGCTGATAGATTCCGCCTTGAGCGGAGATAGCAACACAGGCGAGCAGTTCCATCAAATTATTAGCGAGGGTTTCAGTCATTTTCATTTGAATCATTTCCTTTCTTGTTTGTATCTGTATTGTATCATAGATTGCGAAGTTTGTCAACCCTTTATTTTAATTATTTTTACGGCATTTCCATTTCCATCACGCAGGATTTTAATTTTAACCTGTGTCATGATTATTCCCCTTTCTTGAATTTCTGACGGTTATACTTCTTGCCACTTTCTACCTTGCTACCACGCTTGCGAAATGCAAGGTATTGCTGGAGTTCTTCGCCCTCTTTCTTGAAAACTCGTCTGTCGAGTTGTTTATTCTTCTTCTTCATCTTCTTCTCTCCTTTCTTGCCACATCTCCCACAGGCACTTTCCCAACTTGAGAATCATTTGACAACACAGGCAACCAGTAAAGCCCACAATGACCCATCCGATATTCTCGGGGATTGCATTAATCAGTTCTAACATTTTATTATCTCCTTTGTTTTTCTTTATTATACCATAGGATTGGGGGTTTGTCAAGGGGTTTTTTACATTTTTTTTCGAGCCTGCGCAGGATAGGTCATTGACCCCGCTTGCTCCAATCTCCACGAGGGAAGGACACAGCGCTTGAAGGTTTGTACCTCTCTCCCCTTGACACTACTAATTATAGCAGGTTTTCAGGAAAATGCAAGTGGTAATATTACACAAAGAAATCGCTCATAAAATTGCTGAAACTGTGCATTTCGCCAAACACCGCGCGCAACGATGCCAGGGCGTCCGTGTGCGCG